>CAZERK010000014.1:0-2725 GCA_964514515.1 uncultured Planctomycetaceae bacterium | reverse complement strand
CGTAGCGATCCTTGCGTCGGTCCTCAGACTGCTCGCGCGAAGGCGGCTGCCCTGTTGGCGTTGCGCGGCCGGACAGTCTATATTCAGCCGTCGTTACGGAGGAGACCGGCGAGATGGATCCCGAGAAACGCGCTTTGGCGGATTTGCCTGATTCGCAGGGCCGGTACGGGCCGTTCGGGGGACAGTACGTGCCGGAGACCCTGATGGTCGCCGTGCATCAACTGGAGCAAGCCTACGCGGAGGCGAAGGCGGATGCCGCGTTCTGGGAGGAGCTGGAGGGGTATCTGACGCATTACGTCGGGCGCCCCAGCCCCCTGTATAGCGCCGAGCGTCTAACCGCGCATCTGGGCGGGGCGGGCATCTACCTGAAACGCGAGGACCTCAATCACACCGGAGCGCACAAGATCAACAATACGCTCGGCCAGGCCATGCTGGCCCGGCGCATGGGCAAGAAGCGCGTGGTGGCGGAGACCGGGGCCGGCCAGCACGGCGTCGCCACGGCCACCGCAGCCGCCGTGTTCGGACTCGATTGCACGGTCTATATGGGCGCCGAGGACGTGCGGCGGCAACGGCTCAACGTCTATCGGATGGAACTGCTCGGCGCGAAGGTCGTCTCGGTCGAGTCCGGGCAGCGGACGCTCAAGGACGCGATCAACGAGGCCCTGCGCGACTGGATCGCCACGGTCGAGCATACGCATTACATCATCGGCTCCGTCATGGGGCCGCACCCTTTTCCGGTGATCGTGCGGGATTTGCAGTCCGTCATCGGCCGGGAGGTCCGACGCCAGATGCAGGAGCGGACGGGAAGACTCCCTGAGGTCGTTGTGGCGTGCGTAGGCGGGGGCTGCACCGCCGCGGGTATTTTCTATCCGTTCCTAGGCGATGCCTCGGTCCGGCTCATCGGCGTGGAAGCGGCGGGCGAGGGGTTGGACAGACGGCATAGCGCGACCATCTCTCGCGGCAGCGTCGGCGTGCTGCACGGTATGCAGACGCTCGTGCTCCAGGACGAGGACGGCCAGACGTTGCCCGTGCATTCCGTTTCGGCCGGGCTGGACTATCCCGGCGTCGGCCCGGAGCACGCGCATTGGGCGCGGACCGGCCGTGCGGAGTACGTCGCGGCGACGGACGAAGAGGCGCTGTCGGCATTCGAGACGCTCAGCCGGATGGAGGGGATCATCCCGGCGCTGGAACCGGCCCACGCCATCGCGCACGTCATCAAACTGGCGCCGCAGTTGGGCCGATCGTGCAACATCGTCGTGAATCTCTCCGGTCGAGGCGACAAGGACTGCGTCGAGGTGGCGCGCCTGCGAGGTGCCGACCTTGGTCAATAGCGAGTCTGCCAATCGGGTCGATACCGTCCTGTCCGGGCAGCCGGCGGGTTTATGGCCGTTCCTGGCGGCGGGTTACCCAAGCCTCGACGCCACGGCGAGCCTGCTGCGCGTTTTCAACGAACTGCCGATCCGAGGCGTCGAACTGGGCTTTCCATTTTCTGATTCCATCGCCGACGGGCCGGTCATCCAACAGGCCTTCAGCGAGTCGCTTTCGCGGGGGCTGCGCGTCGGGCAGGTCTTCGATCAGGTCTCGTCCCTGCGAGGCGAGTTGCGGTATCCGCTGCTGGCGATGGTCTCCATGTCGATCGTATTTCGAATTGGCGTCGACGCCTTCGTTTCGAGGGCGGCCGCCGCAGGCTTCGACGGGCTCATCGTGCCGGATTTGTCGTTGGAGGAGGCGTCCCGTCTTGCCGAGACGGCGGGCAAGCACGGAATGCGGCTCTCGATGCTGATCGCGCCGACGACGTCGCCGCAGCGCGAACGGCAAATCGCCGGCCTGGCGAGCGGCTTCCTATACTATGTCTCCGTTCAGGGGACGACCGGCGCGCGGGGAGCGTTGGCGGCGGACTTGTGCGCGCACGTCGAACGGCTGAAGACCGCGAGCGGTTTGCCTGTCCTGGTCGGCTTCGGCATCAGCACGCCGCAGCACGTCCGTGACGTCTGCGCCTTCGCGGACGGGGCCATCGTAGGCAGCGCGATCGTCGGGCGCATCACGAGTTGCCTGCGCGAGGGCGCCGATGGGGACCGGCTCGTGAACAGCGTCTCCGACTTCGTGGGAGAACTTGCAGGCGGAAGGGACTCCCGGAGCCGTTGATGAAGCGATCGGCCGGCACGTCAAGGTGATCGTCGGTCGGTTGCGGAAGATCGGCCGCTGAGAAGGCGGGCGACCGCGCGGACAGCCCGGGACCATGACGGAATTCGAACGGTTGTTCGTGGCCTCGATTGGAGGGAGACGACCATGCCGAAGAAGTTAACTTGGTTGGATTCGGAGAACATCGGCATTCTGCTGTACGAGAAGATGCCGGGCGTCGATCCGCTCACGGTTCGCTTCACGGATCTCCGGCGGTACGTCATGGAGCTTGGCGACTTCGGCGACGATCCGAACGCATCGAACGAGGCCAAGCTCGAGGCGATCCAGATGGCGTGGCTGGAGGAGTATCGCGACGCGCAACCGTAGGGCAGGAAGAGGTGTCAGGAATCGTTTCTCACGATAATCCTTCAAATAGCACGGTACATCCGAGAAACGATTCCTGACACCTTTTCTGAGCCTGAGAAATGCATCCTGACACCTTTTTTGTTGGGAGGAAGAAGGCGATGCCGTACGTGAACGTGCTGGAGGAAAGACAGGCCGTGTTGGTTGTGATCGCCGTGCAGGAGCAGATGCTGGCGGCGAT
>CAZERK010000013.1:0-18816 GCA_964514515.1 uncultured Planctomycetaceae bacterium | reverse complement strand
TCCATGATGGTCGCCAGCCGTCGGGCGCCGATGTTCTCCGCCGTCTTGTTGACCTGGCTGGCGATCGTGGCGAGGGCGTCGATCCCGTCGTCGGCAAACGTCACCTGAACGCCTTCCGTCGCCATCAGGGCGACCTGTTGCTTGGTCAGGGCGTTCTCCGGCTCCCTCAGGATTCGTACGAAGTCGTCCTTGGAAAGGTCGCCCAACTCGACGCGGATCGGCAGGCGGCCCTGCAATTCCGGCATCAGGTCGCTCGGCTTGGCGGCATGGAACGCCCCCGCGGCGATGAACAGAATATGGTCCGTCCGCACGGGGCCGTGGCGCGTGTTGATGCTCGTGCCTTCGACGATCGGCAGGAGGTCGCGCTGCACGCCCTGGCGGCTGACGTCCGGCCCGTGCTGCGAGGAGGGGCCGCACAGCTTGTCCATCTCGTCCACGAAAACGATGCCGCTGTTCTGCATCCGCTGGATGGCCATCTCGACCGTCTTCTCGCGGTCGATCAGCTTGTCGCATTCCTGGTTGAAGATGACGCTTCGGGCCTCGCGGATCGTGACCTTACGGTCCTTGGGCTGCGAGGGCATCAGCCGCTCCATCAGGTCCTGGATTTCGGGGCCCATCTGGTCCGGCCCGACCGTCGTCGCGAACATGCCCATCGGCGGCAGCTTCTGCTCGACGCGCAACTCGATCATGCGATCCTCGATCTCGCCGTCTCGAAGCTGCTTGCGGAGCTTCTCCCGTGTTCGCTGTCGCCGCGCCTCCGCGTCTTCGCGCGTCTCGTCGGCCTGCGTCTGGCGCGTGCGCTTCGGCAACAGCTCGTCCAGGATGCGCTCTTCCGCCTGTTCCTCGGCCTTGATTCGAACGACCTCGGTCTGCTCCTTGTGGACCATCGCGATGGACAGTTCCAGCAGATCGCGGATCATCGAGTCCACGTCTCGGCCGATGTAACCGACTTCCGTGAACTTCGTCGCCTCGACCTTCAAGAACGGCGCGTTGACGAGGTTCGCCATCCGCCGGGCGATCTCCGTCTTGCCGACGCCGGTCGGACCGATCATCAGAATATTCTTGGGGCCGACTTCCTCCCGCATGGCCTCGGGCAGTTGCAGGCGCCGCCAACGGTTGCGGACGGCAATCGCCACGGCCCGCTTGGCGTCGTCCTGGCCGACGATGTACTTGTCCAGCGCGGCGACAATCTGTCTGGGCGTCAACTCCGACATGCAGTGTTGTTCCTTCTGGAAATCACGAATCATCGCGTTTGGTCAGGGCGTATCATAACCGGACCCCTCGCGCGGCGACATCCGTCCCCCGGGCACGTCTTTGCGCAACGCCTCGATGCGACGCCGGGGCGGGCACGGCCTTCGTGCCGCGCATGTCCCGCCCTGGCATCCTGTTTCCGTGTCGCCCCGTCGTCCTGTTCTCGCGCCGCCCTGGCATCCTGTTTTCGTGTCGCCCCGTCGTCCTGTTCTCGCGCCGCCATGTCGTCCTGTTCTCATGTTGCCGCGTCGTCTCGCTCTTGCGTTGCCTCGTCCTCCGCGAAGGCTGTTCAACTGCCTGCATCGAGGGCGTATAGTTCTGCATATGCCGCTGCGCGTCGGATTGTTCATCCCGTGCTACATCGACCAATGCTTCCCGCACATCGGCCGGGCGACGGTCGAACTGCTGGAGCGGCTGGGCGTCGCCTGCGACTACGACCCCCAACAGACCTGCTGCGGGCAGCCCGCCTACAACAGCGGCTATCATCCGCACGCCGCCTGCCTGGCTGAGCAGTTCGTCCGCGTCTTCAACAAATACGAACAGATCGTCTCGCCGGGCGGTTCCTGCGTCGGCATGGTGCGCAACCAGTTTCAGCATCTACTCGGCCGCGACGAGCCCGTCACGCATCGCGTTCATGAGCTTTGCGAGTTTCTCGTGAACCATCTGGACGTGGACAGATTGGATGCGTCGTTGCACGGAAGGGCAGCCCTGCACGTGCCCTGCCACATGCTGCGAGAACTGGACGGCGACGGGCCCGTCCGCGGGGTGCTCTCCCGCGTCCGCGGGCTGGAGATCGTCGCCTTGCCGTCCGATGCGTGGTGCTGCGGCTTTGGCGGCACGTTCAGCGTGAAATACCCGGAGCTGTCGGCGGCGATGGGCGAACGCAAGCTGCGCGATGCCGTGGCGGCGGGCGTTGAATACGTGCTGTCGCCGGAGGCAAGCTGCCTGATGCAACTGGACGGGTTGATCCGTCGCCTGCGGCTGCCGCTGCGCGCGATGCACGTGGTCGAGGTGCTCGCCGGCAGCGTCGTCGTTGCTTAACCGCGACCCGCCGCGGCGGGGAGCGCGCCGAGGGACGCGGCCTCGCCGGCCCAATCGCTCGCGCTGCCGAGCGATCGGATTGTTGATTTCTGCTCGGCCGCCGCCGAGCCCAAACGCCAGGAGGACTCCGCGTGGCCCGTTTTCGCCGCGTCAGTCGTGAGAAGCTTGCCGACCCAAGCTTGGCCGACAAGCTGCACCTTTCCACGGCGACGTCCTTGGCGAAATCGTCGGCCCTGATCGCCGAGTCGCCCGATTGGCAGCAGCGCCGTCAACGTGCCCGGCAGATCAAGCTGCACACGCTCACGCACCTCGACCGGTACCTCGCTCGGTTTATCCAAGCCGCCACGGCCGCCGGCGCGACCGTCGCCTGGGCCGACACGGGCGAACTCGCCTGCGATTACGTCGTGCGCCTCGCTCAGCAACGAGGCGTTCGTCGGGTCGCCAAGGCCAAGTCCATGACCGGCGAAGAGGGCGAGATCAACCCGGCGCTGGAGGCGGCCGGCATCGAGCCGGTCGAGACGGATTTCGGCGAGATGATCTGCCAGCTTGCAGGCGTGCCGCCCAGCCACGTCACGGCGCCGATTATCCAATGGTCGATCGAGGAGGTCGCCTCGCTCCTGGTCCGTCGCGGCATCGCCGACCCCGCGATCCTCGAATCGCTTGAGAGTCCCCAGCTCAACCACGCCGCGCGCATCGCGGCGGCCGCACGGTTGGTCGCGGCCGCGCGGCGAGCCCTGCGCGAGAAGTTCCTGTCCGCCGACATGGGCGTCAGCGGCGCGAACTTCGCCGTCGCCGAGTCCGGCACGCTCGTGCTGGTCGAAAACGAGGCGAACATCCGTCTGTCCACGACGTTGCCGCGCATCCACGTCGCCGTCGTCGGCATCGAGAAGCTGATCCCGCGGCTGGCGGATTTGGGCACGTTCTTGTCGCTCCTGCCGGTCGCCGCCACGGGACAGCGGCAGAGCAGCTACGTATCGTTGTTTCATCGCCCGTTCCGCGAGTTGCACATCGTCCTGTTGGACAACGGCCGCAGCCGGTTGCTGGCGGACCCGGAGCATTTCGACCTGCTCAGTTGCATCCGGTGCGGGGCGTGCATGAACGTCTGCCCGGTCTACCGACACGTCTCGGGCCACGGCTATGGCAGCGTCTATCCGGGACCGATCGGGGCCGTGTTGACGCCGCACCTCCGGGGCGAGACGCGTTTCAGAGAGCTGCCGTTCGCCAGCAGTCTGTGCGGGGCCTGTACCGAGGCGTGCCCCGTCGGGATTCCGCTGTCCCAGCGGCTGTTGCAATGGCGAGACCGCGTTGTGCGGGCCGGAGGCCGTCCGACGGCGGAGCGAGTCGCGTTTGCCGTTTGGGCATGGCTGATGCGGCATCCGAAGGCGTTGCGCGGCGTCCGTCCTCCGGCCTCATGGCTGAACGCTTTGGCGGGCGTCGCCGGGCCGGGTCGGGATTGGAACGTCGTCCGCGATCTGCCGTCGATGGCGCCGGAAACGTTCGCCGATTGGTGGAAGAAGAACCGTGCTTCAAGACAAGATTGAGGTAATTGCCGGCATCGTCCGGCGACTGGCGCCGGTCGCGTATCCCGACGAACAGGAGGCTTCCGCGCTCCCCTTCGGGTCGCGACTAAACGACGGCGAGCGAGGCGGTTCAGTAGGAGCCCCCGGCCTTGGCCGGGGGGTAGCGGTTGCGCCGAGCGACGCCCCCACCGCAGCAGACGATGCTGCGTGCGCCCCGATCGCCGCACGGCCGAGCGATGATTGGGCGGCGCTGTTTGAGAACCGGCTCAACGCGCTCCGCGCACCGGGCGACGAAGAGCCCGCCGTGCTGCACGCCGAGGATGCCGAACATGCCGACCGCATCCTCGCTGATTTGTGCCGCGACGTGCCGGCATCGGAGATCACCCGGGTGGGCGAATCACCGCCTCCCGCCAAGCGCGACTATGCCGTCGGCGTTACCTCGGCGGCCGCGTTGATCGCCGCAACCGGCTCCGTCGTCATCGAATTGCCTGTCGCCGAGGACGGCTATGCGTCGCTGCTCGTGGAGCGGCACATCGTCATCGCCGACCGCGGGCGGCTGCTTCCCGACCTCCGCGCGTTCTACGGCCGTCTCTCCGAACGCCTGCGGGCGGGCGAGTCGTTGCCCAACCAAGTCTGCATCACGGGCTGCAGTCGCACGGCCGACGTCGAGAAGCTGCTGGTCGTTCCGGCCCACGGTCCACGTCAGGTTCGGGTGATCCTCTGCCGCGCGCCGTTGCCGTAACGCCGGGCCGCAAGCAAGGCGATGACAGTCTCGTCACGCCCGCCGGTTCCTGATTCAACGAAGCAGCGACCGTGAGCGAGTTTGACGTTAGGATGCGAGGAGACGTCGACAGGAATCGCCGACGTGATAGGGCGATTCAGGGAGACCCTAACCATGCCGCAGCCGAACAAACTGCTGATCTTCGCAGGCTCCTGTTCCCAACGTTTCACGGCCGCGGTGTGCCGACGGCTCGGCGTCAAGCCCGGCCGCAGCTCGGCGATGCACTTCTCCGAGGGCAATACGTTCGTTCGCGTCGGCGAGAACGTCCGAGGCAAAGACGTCTTCCTGGTCCAGTCGCTGAGCTATCCCGTCAACGACCATTTCATGGAAGTCCTGTTCTACATCGACGCCTTCAAGCGGGCGTCGGCGCGGAGCGTCACGGCCGTGATCCCGTTCTTCAGCTACGGCAAGGGCGACAAGAAGGACGAGCCGCGGGTCTCGATCCGCGCTCGGGTCTGCGCGGACTGCCTGGAGGCGGCCGGCGTGGACCGTATCGTGACGATGGACCTGCACGCACCGCAAATCCAGGGCTTCTTCCGCGTTCCGGTCGATCACCTGTACGCCCTGCCCGTCATCGCGACCTACTTCCGAAAGAAGATTTCGCGCGACTGGGTCGTCGTCGCGCCGGACGTCGGTGCGGCGGCGATGGCCAACGGCTACGCCAAGGCGCTGGGCGCGCACACGGTCATTGCGGAGAAGAGCCGACGGGGGCATCGGGAGATCGCCGTCGTCAAGCGGATCATCGGCGACGTGAAAGGGCGGCACGCCTTGATCGTGGACGACTTCACGATCAGCGGCGGCACGCTCATCGCGACGGCCGAGAAGCTCAAGAAGGAAGGCGCCCAGGACGTCTTCGCGGCCGTGACGCACGGCGTGCTGACGCGCGGGGCGGCCCGGCGAATCGAGGAGAGCGACATCCAGGAGATGGTCGTCACGGACAGCATCGAGTACCGCTTCGAGCCGTTGCCGGCGAAGGCGCGGATCGTCTCGGTCGCTCCGCTGTTCGCCCAGGCGATCAACAACATCCATCGCCAAACGAGCGTCTCGGCGTTGTTCAAGTTCTGACGGCCCCTCGCGGGGCCATCGGGCTGTCTGTATTGCACAAGAGGGGATGCCGGCGACGCTGCAGGGCAGCCAATGCGACAACGGCGGCCCTGCTGCGAGGTGTAGTCAGTCTGAGGCCCACGCATCTGCGAGAAGCGAGCCTTTCGTCTGCCTGTTCCGCTACGACGTTCACGAAGCCAAACCGGACGGATGCTGTATAATGCGGGTGGTCGTGCCGGATGACGGAGGATGGACTTACGTGACCGCCTCGCCTGCGTTCATCGCCTGAGCCGGCCGGTTCGGAAAGGACGTCTCCGATGGACTGGCGTACACGTATCGTTGTCGACCCGAAGGTGCTGGTGGGAAAACCGGTCATCAAGGGCACACGGATCAGCGTCGAATTGGTGATCGACCTGCTCGGCCGCGGCTACACGCCCGATCAAATCCGCCAGCAGTACGACCACGTCACGACCGAGGACATCCAGGCGTGCCTTGCGTATGCAAGCGACGTGCTGCGGTCGGAGAAAGTCTACGCCCTGCCGGCATGAGAGGGATCGTCCATGCGAATCCTGGCGAACGAGAACTTCCCCGGTCCGGTCGTTCGGGCGCTGCGACAACGCGGCGAAGACGTGGTCTGGGTCAGGGAAGATCAGCCGGGCGCGCCGGATGAAGCCGTGCTATCGCGAGCACAGAAGGAGGGGCGGGTGCTCGTTACGCTCGACAAGGACTTTGGCGAACTGGCCTGCCGTGCTGCGCTGCCCGCGGAGTGCGGCGTGATTCTCTTTCGCCTGAGCGGCGCCAGCCCGGATGAGGACAACGCCCGTGCGTTGGCCGCGCTCGCCAGCCGAACCGACTGGGCGGGCCATTTCGCCGTCGTTCAGGACGATCGCATCCGGCTGCGAGCGCTGCCACGGTTGAGGCAAGCGGAATGAGTCACGCGCTATGGACAGCACCAATCGGGAAGTTGACCTTTGAGGACGTCGTCGCCTTCTGCAAGATGCAGCTCAAGGAGAACATCCGCCTTGAGTACAAGCGAGAGTTCTCATCCAAGCACGAGGTCAAGCAGATTACGAAGGAGATATGCGCCTTTGCCAACACGCAGGGCGGTTTGCTGATCTTCGGCGTGGGCGAGAAGACCGACCGCATGCCCGAAGAATCACCGCAGGGCCAAGCGCTCGGCGATAATGCGCGCGATAGCGTTATTCAATCCTGTCATGCCAACATCTTCCCGCCCGTGGTTCCTGAGATATCGGAGTTCCTTCCGAATCCTCAGCAGTCCGAACTCGGCTTCCTTGTAGTGCGCATCGCCCCAAGCGCGGAGATTCCTCACGCGATGGAGGATGGGCGACGCGTGTACGTTCGCGTCTATGACAAATCCGAGCCGAAAGAGGCGACGGTTGCGAAAATCGAGCACATGCTGGAGCGCCGCAACGCCCGGCTGTCTCTCCAGGAAGAGCGAATGGACCGCGGCATGAATCGGCTCGCGAACGCCCTTGGTGTCATACGTCGGCCGTCCAAAAACCCCACCGGCTTCATCGCCGTTGGAATCGGCCCCGTCATCATGGATGCGCCGGACGTGGAGTTCTCGAAGCGGGGAGCCGAGGCCGCACGACGATCCGCATGCGTTTCTGGCGAAGTATTCAGCGTGATCGACGGCTTGCATTCCGTTGACGCCGCTCGCCAGTTGGGTTGGCTGGCGGACGACTACGGCAATGAGATCTTCGCAGCGTCAGGCGAGAGGTTCAAGTACCTGAGAGACATACAGGTTGATCCTCTGATACCCGTGCAGCGGTTCTCTTCGCACGAGGGAGGACTTAGTACTTGCGTGGCGGTCGAGGATGTTCTTCGGCCACTGTGCTACGTCGTCGATGCAGCTTGGCGATCCCACAAATCATGCGAATTCTTCGGTCTGATGCGGCTGAGACTGGTTTGCGAAGATCTACTCCGTTGGTCGCTTGCTCTTAGTTTCAGCAGAAGTGAATGGCAGGCAATCGCCGCGACCCAGGCGGACAGAGATCTGGAGTTCTCCTTCGACTTCGCCTCGACCGACTTCGGGCCGGAAGGATGGAAGGTCTCCCTGCAAGCGGCCTCGCTTCTGCTACGCGGTTGGGGGGCGCATCCCGAGGCCCAGGCCAGGGCAGACGAACTGCTGGATTGTGCAGAGCGAATGGCCTTCAGAGGGCAGGAGCCTTGTGATTGCGACAACGTGCATGGCGCACAAACGCGTCCCCCCAACCACGCGCATTGCTTGAGATGTCGCACTCAAGCGGACGCCGGCAGCGCGTAAGCCCCCGTCGCTTGCAGGACATGGCGGCGCCGCCCCTCCGGCGGCGGCTCCGGTTCCTTGGCCGAGTCGTGTTCTGCGAACACGGTGCATCCGGACAGTCTGCACAGGCTGCGGGAAGCGCACCGGGTTCACAGAACCCGGCTCGGGTTATCGCGGAGGGTAGCGCCGATATCCATGTGGGCGCGGCGATTGTACGGCGGGGGCGTTGGGCCTTATGATGCGGGATCAAACGCCCGGCGTTTGAAGACCCGAGCGATCGACGGACAGGAGCCCAATGCACCGGCATCTTGATTTACCCAAAGCTTTTGCGGAACTTGGCCTGGAAGTTCCCATCCTTCGTGCCGCCGCCGCCCTCGACTATCGCGAGCCCTCGCCGATTCAGCGCGAGCTCATCCCGCCCGTGCTCGCCGGACGCGACGTGCTCGGCCAGGCGCGGACCGGGACCGGCAAGACGGCCGCCTTCGGCATGCCGACCTTGCAGATGACCGACCCGAACAAGCGGCTGCAGACGATCGTGCTGACGCCGACGCGGGAATTGGCCGTGCAGGTCGTGGGCGAGCTTCGGCGCCTGGCGCAGTTCACGGAGGTGCGCTGCGTGCCGGTCTATGGCGGCACGCGCGTCAAGCAGCAGATGCACGAACTCGGCCGCAAGCCGCATCTCGTGGTCGGCACGCCGGGCCGATTCATCGACATGATGGGCCGCGGCGCGATCAAGCTGGACGAGGTCCGCTTCGTCGTGCTGGACGAGGTCGATCGAATGCTGGACATCGGCTTTCGCGACGACATCCGGCGCATCCTCGGCGCGATCCGGCACCCGCACCAGACGATCTTCGTGTCCGCGACCATCGACGCGGAGATCAAGCGGCTGGCGCAAAGCTACATGCGCGACCCCCTCGAACTGGACGTTTCGCGCGACCAACTCACGGTGAGCGAGGTCTCGCAGTTCTACTGCCCCGTGCAGCCCTGGGACAAGTTCCGTCTGTTGGCGCTGCTGCTCCAGCAGGAGAAGCCCAGCCTGGCGATCATCTTCTGCAACACCAAGCACGCCGTGCGCAAGCTGGCCAAGCGGCTGCACGCCGTCGGCATCGACGCCAAGGAGATCCACGGCGATCTCGTACAGCAGAAGCGCGAGAAGATCATGAGCCGCTTCCGCCAGCAGCAGATCAGCGTGCTCGTGGCGACGGACCTGGCGGCCCGCGGGATCGACGTGCACGGCATCTCGCACATCATCAACTATGACGTTCCAAAAGACATCGAGATCTACGTCCATCGCATCGGCCGCACGGCCCGGATGGGCGCCATCGGGAAGGCCGTCAGCCTCGTCAGCCGCGACGAGGGCGTCGGCCTGACCGAAATCGAAAAACTCATCAACAAGGAAATCTCCCAGTTGAGCGTTGATGGGTTCGAGCCCAGCCCGCCGCCGCGCGAGCAGGGCGAACGCAGGCCGTTCGCCGGCGCCCCCGCCCCCGCCGGCGCCCCCGGCCTGGCGCCAACGGAAGGCGTCGTCGCGACGGCGCCTCAGACCCATCGCACCCTCGGGGGCAAGTTCCCCCGCCGGCGTCGGCGCGTCCGGTAGCGCCGTTCGCGCGCGGACGTTTACAGCACGCGCTTGTATCGCTTTGATGTCGTCGTCGATGCGTTCACGGCGACCATCGCGTGTCGAGCGTATGGGCCACGCCGATGAGGTCGCAGACCTTTCCGACCACGAAGTCCACGAGATCGTCGATCGTCTTCGGCCGCATGTAGAAGCCGGGCGAAGCCGGACAGAGGATGCCGCCGGCCCGCGACACGCGCAGCATGTTGCGGATGTCGATCTGCGACAGGGGCGTCTCGCGATGCACCAGGATCAGCCGCCGCCCCTCCTTGAGATGCACGGCTGCCGCTCGGGCGACGAGGTTGGCGCCGATCCCCGACGCGATCTCGCCCAGCGTGTTGCTGCTGCAAGGGCAGACGATCATGCCGTCGGTCAGAAACGAGCCGGACGCCGGCAAGGCGCCGACGTCCGCATAGGCGTGGATCGTGACGGCATTGGGACGATCAGGTCCGACCAGCATCTGCGCCGTCGGTTGGGAGATGCTCAGCTCGTCGGCTAGCAGCCGTCGCCCGTTGGGCGAGATAATGAGGTGTATCTCGGCGCCGCCGGCCGCCAGGCACCCAAGCAGGCGCGTCGCGTAGACCGCCCCGCTCGCGCCCGTGACCGCAACGACGATCTTCTTGTGCATCGGCCCCTCTGCCACGAATCTGGCGGCCCGCCGCGCATCGGCCTGCAGTTGCTTCCAAACGACCGTGCGCAGTTTGTGGGTACGCGGGTGGCGGCCGATCCGCCGCGTACGTGCTTGGCGTATATACGTTCCCGGCGCGCCGGGAGGGCCGAAGCGAAGGACTGGGAGGCTCGCTCATGCCACGCCTCGGCCGACGCTACATCTGGCAGAGCAAGGCAGCTTCTCAACCGCCCATCGGTTCGGCCGTTCCCGCCTCCAACATCGCCAACGACGACAGCCGCGCCTTGGCCTCTGTCGCCCAACAGCTTTCCGGATATTCCTTCATCAACTCCTCGAAGGCCGTCTTGGCCTCGTCCAGGATCGAATCTTCCTGCCGCGCGATGCCTAGGTAGAACAACGCCTCCGCGCCGGCCGGACGGCCGGCGTTGGCTTCCGCCACCGCCTTGAATCGGGCGATCCGTCGACTGACCGCCGGCTCCAACAGCGCCAGACGGACCGCGGCGTACCGGGCGGCCTCCGACTCGGGGAAGCACCGGATCAAGGCGTCGAGGTTGTACCGGTACTTCGTGTCCGTGTCGTCGAACCAGAGAAGCGCCTGGACCGGCCGGACCGCCTCTTCCGCATGACTGGCCGGCGAGACAAACACGTCCGCGTAATCGCGCGGCACATCCTCCCGACAGGCCGTCAGCATCTCCCGCAGCCGTCTGGCCTGGAAGAGAATCGGCAGCAACTCGCTGCTCGACGCCATCCGTGGAGCCGACCGAGCCAGTGAAGAACGGCTGCTGTCGAGGGCGACGGCGCCGGGCTGGGTCGTCACCTGTACGGGATCGAACTGTTCGAGCAACCGCGCGAGCCGGTCGATCGCGGCGTCAAGCTCGCCGGCCCGTCCATCGAAGACCGCCAGCTTGTACATCGCGGCGGCCGACTGCCGATTCGATGGGAATTCCTTGACCAGCGTCTCCCAGGTCCGCCTGGAAGCCCGACAGGGAACGTCGCTACGAAATTCGGCGATCCGATCCGCCAGCAGCTTCGCCGACTGCAGATGTTGGTCCTGCGCGCGGCCTTTCAAGTAGAGCACGTCCGGCACGTGACGCGACTTGGGAAACCGTCGGATGAACGCGTCGCAGATCGCCGCGGCGTTTTCTCGATCCTGCTCCGCCTTCAGCAACGCCTCCTTCGTGAACGCGTCCGCCAGGCGGTGATAGATGGCGTCGTAGGATTCCTGGGCCGTCTCTCCCCAAAGGCGCGTCGCCGTCCGGGCCGCGCTCTCGCCGACGTTCACCGTTTGGAACATCGCCTCGCTGCCGGGCCCGACCTGCTGTTCCAAAATGCGGTACTCCAGCTCATCGCGCCCGACGTACTTATAAAACAGAAACACCGGAATCGCGAAGAGCATCGCCAGCACCGGCGGAATCCCGCCCGGTCGGTATCCGATGAGCCGCGTGATGCCGAGCGCGACGGCACAAATCACGCACGAGCCCAGTAGCGCCAGCACCCAAGGCCCGTAGAGCAAGGCTCGGTGCTGGAGCAATTGCGTTTCCGAGCCCCCCGGCTCCCAGGACGCGCTGACGAAATAGATGCCGATGGGAATCAGCCCCAGCAATGCCGAGGCATAGCGGAAGGAGAACCGGAGGGGAGGCAGCGAGGCGAGCGCGCAGCCGCCCAGCACCGTGATGCCCAGCCAGGGCATCGTCGCCAGGAACGACACCATCACGGCGAAGACAACCGCGAAAGGGAATCGGTAGAGAATGGCGACCAGCAGCGGGATCGAGCACAACGACGCAAACAGCAGCCCCGTGATGACGCCGTGAATCGGCACGTCCTTCACGCTGATCGGGGCGGTCAGGAAGTCGTTCAGCGTCACCTGGTCGCGGCCGGTCGGCTGAAACGATCGGCCCATCAGATCCCAGTAGCCGTCGTTGTACCAAGGCCAGAAGACGCCCGTCCGGATCCAGAACGTGAAACAGCAAAGCCCCGCGAACAGCAGGGCCAGCACCACGAGCATCATGAACGAGCGGCGGCGATGGCGCGGAGACGTTCGTGACCAGACGTCGACGATCGGCGGCGTCGGTCGATCCGCCTTTCCGGACGGCGGGGCGGGTTGGGCGGTCAGGTTTTCCATGCGACGAACACGGTAACGATGCCGCTGGTCAGCGTCCAATCCTCGACGCGCTTGAAGCCGGCCGCGGACAACGCCTCCCTCATGCCCGCCGCGTCCACGAAGGACGAGATCGATCGAGGCAGATAGTCGTAGGCGCCCGTGCGGTCCCGGCTGATCCAGCGGGCCAGTCGAGGCAGGAGGCGGCGGTGGTACGCGCCGTAGAGATAGCGCACGACGGCCGAGCGCGGCATCGAGAACTCCAGAATGACCGCGCGCCCCCAGGGCGCGAGCACGCGGTGCATCTCGGACAAGCCTGCCGCCAAAACGCCGAAATTCCGAACGCTGAACGCGCACCCCGTCAACGTGAACGATTCGTCGGAAAAGGGCAGCCGCAGGGCGTCGGCCTGGCACCAGTCGACCGAGGCGCCGCCGCGGGCCGGCGCCAGCCGCAGCATCTGCAACGAGAAATCGCAGCCGACAGTCCGCTCAGGCGATGCCGCGGAGAAGGCGCGGGCGAAGTCGCCTGTTCCGCACCCGATATCCAGAATGCGATCCGACGGGCAGACGCGGGCAAGCTGGACCGCCCGGCGACGCCAGTACGCATCCCGGCCAGCGGACAAGACGCGATTGACCAACTCGTAGGTGGGGGCGATCGTGTCGAACATGGCTCGCACGCGGGCCGCCTTGTCCGGCTGCCCGTGCGGGTCGGCAAGCCGCCGCTCATCCCAAAGCCGCTCGTTTGCACATCGCCGCATGCCGTTCCAGTCGCAGCGCGTTCCAAGGCGCCGCGGCGGCCGCTCTCAATTCTTCTTCCCGCCGTTCGTCGCCGGCTCGGTCCCGTCCGCGGCCGTCGTCACCGCCTGAATCGCCGCGCGCGTAAACGTGATTTTTGTGTTGTTGGACTCGTCCACCTTCAGCGTAACTTCATCGTCTTTGACGGACAGCACGGTGCCGATGATGCCGCCGACCGTCGTGACCCGGTCGTTCTTCTTCAGGGCGGCCAACATGTTCGCGCGTCGCTTGCGCTCCTTGCTCTGCGGCCGGATGATGAGGAAGTAGAAAACGGCCCCCATCATAACCAGCATGGGCAGCATCGACATGAGCCCGGGCGGTTGCGGCTGGGCGCCTCCGTCGGGCGCCGGATTCGCTTGCGCTAGGACGGTCAGCAGTTCGTGCATGTTGCATCCTCGTCATCCGTCCGGCTTGCGGCGGCACGGCCTTCCGCCAACAGTCGGGCGAAGGTTCCTTCGGCGATCGATTCCCGGATTCGCCTCATCCAGCGCTGATAGTAAGCGATGTTGTGCAGCGAGGCTAGGATCGGCCCCAGCATCTCGTTAGACAGAAATAGGTGCCGCAGATACGCCCGCGAGAATCGTCGGCACACGTAACAGTCGCAATCCTCCTGCAAGGGGCGGTCGTCCGTCTTGTACTTCGCGTTGCGCAGCTTCAACGTGCCCTCATCGGTAAAGGCGGACGAGTTACGGCCGTTGCGCGTGGGCATCACGCAGTCGAACATGTCCACGCCGACGGCCACCGCTTCAAGCAAATCGATCGGCCGGCCGACGCCCATCAGGTAGCGCGGCCGGTCTTCCGGCAGCCGCCACGCGAACGCCTGTAAGAAGGCCGTCATCTCCTCCGGCGTCTCGCCCACGGACAAGCCGCCGATCGCGTAACCCGGAAAGCCGATCTGGACCAATTCTTCCAGGCAGCGCTGCCGCAAATCCAACTCGAGCCCGCCCTGCACGATGCCGAACAGCGCCTGGTCCTCACGCTGCTGAGCCTGTCGGCATTGTCGAGCCCATAGCACGGTCCGCCGGACGGCCTCCTCCAAGTGCGCCCGTTTGCACGGCAGCGGAGGGCATTGATCCAGCGCCATGATGACGTCCGCGCCGAGCTGTTCCTGAATCCGCACCGCCGACACGGGATCGAGCCGCAACACCGCCCCGTCGATATGCGACCGAAAGGTCACGCCGCTGTCGTCGATGCGGTTGAGCGTCGCCAAGCTGAAGACCTGATAGCCGCCGCTGTCGGTCAGAATCGGCCCACCCCAACTCATGAAGCGGTGCAGGCCGCCCAACGCGGCGACCGTCTCCGCTCCGGGCCGCAGGGCGAGGTGATACGTGATGGCCAGCAACATCGCGCAGCCGGCGGCGCGGAGCTGGTCCGGCAGGATGCCCTTGACCGACCCGTGCGTGCCGACGGGCATGAAGACGGGCGTCTCCACCGCCCCGTGCGGCGTCATGAGCCGTCCGAGCCGCGCCCGGCTTTGCGTGTCAACCAATCGAACGGCGAAATCCAACAACATCGTCTCCGTATCCGGCACCCTTGCAGCCCTAGGGCACCAGAAGCGATCCCGCGACGCATCAGAGCCGCGCGCGTGAGCAAGCGGTGGAGCATCTCGCGGCGAGAAGACCGCTTGCTGATCCCGATTCATCGGGATTGCTCTGATCGGAATGCGATTCCGGGATAGGTTCTATGTCCCAGTGCGCCGGTACACAGTTGCCGTTCCCTGATCGTGGCGACCCTACAGGGGTGCATCCGATTCAGGCGAATACACAAGAACATGGACATTCTTGAGGCTGTTGTTTACACATCGCCGGTTCCCTTGACAAGGCCGCAAAGTCGACATAAGCTTACGTGTCTCGGCATATCGATCCCGATAAGCCGAGCACCATGCACCGGGGAGGGGATGCCACGCCTTGTGGGGGGAAGGGCTTGCTTGGATGATCCACCGCCCCGCAGCCTTGGAGGCCAGGACGTGCCCAGACGCCGCGCCAACGACAACGGCCGGAAAAGACCCACGTCTTCCGGACACTCAAGGAACGGCGACGACGCGGCGGCTTCCGGCGGACCGCGCGCGCCGACGCCGACCAACGGGCGCACGAACAGGCCGGCACCGGCTGATCCGGAATCCCCCGCGCCGGCCGAGGCGGATGCGCCGAAGACGAACTTGTCCGAGAAGGACCTCGAGTTCTTCCGCCGACTGTTGCTCCAGGCCCGTCAGCAGATCTTGCAGAACGTGGACCACATGGAAAGCGAAGCGCTCGGCCGCTCGCGTTCGGACGCCGCCGGAGACCTCTCGCTCATGCCCATCCACATGGCCGACATCGGCACGGACGCGTACGAGCAGGAGTTCACCATCGGCCTGATCGAGAACGAAACCGAAACGCTCAAGGAGATTGACGCCGCGCTGCAACGCATCGAAGATGGCACGTATGGCGTTTGTCAGGCGACGCACAAGATGATTGGCAAGGCGCGTCTTCGCGTCAAACCCTGGGCGCGCTACTGTGTTGCGTACAAGCGAGCGCAAGAAGCCGACGGCAACCGGCGACGCTGATCACGGCGGCGGACGCCTCCGCGACCCGTCCATGTCCAACCAGCCATCGACGACGTTGATGCAAGCTTCTCCACGGCCGCTCTCCGAGCGATGGGCGATGGGGCACGTCCCCAGCCATCTGCGGCTTTGGCTTCTTGCGGTTCTGGGGGTGGCCGCGGATTTGTGGACCAAGCATTGGGCGTTCGAGATGCTCGATCCGCGTCGACCGCGCGTGCTGATCGAGAACTTGTGCAGTCTCCAACTCTCCTTGAATCCCGGCGCGTTGTTCGGATTGGGCGCCGGGCTGGCACCGATCTTCGTGGGCGCGTCGGTCCTGGCGCTGCTGTTCGTTCTGTATCTCTTCGCCAACTCGGCCGCCTCACAGAAATGGACGCACGTCGCCCTGGGCCTGGTCTTGGCCGGCGCCCTCGGCAACCTCTACGACCGCACATTCGAGCAGGCCTACGTCGCCCGGCTCGGCGACCAGGGGCGCGACATCGGCATCGTGCTGCACGAGACGGATACGCACGTGACGCTGGGAGATTATCCCAGCGGCGCGCATCCGCGCACCTGGCAGCGGCCGTCCGATCCCGCGTCCGGCATGCAGCCGGTCGTTCGAGACTTCATCAAGATTGAAGCCACGTTCGGGCGCTTTCAGCTTTGGCCGTGGATCTTCAACGTCGCGGACGCCTGGCTCGTCGTCGGCGTCGCCATCTTGCTATTGCATTACTGGCTGAGCGGCCGCCGCCGGCCCCGCGAGGCCGCTTAAAAGCTGTTTCAAGACGTTAGGGAGCCCCGGACCAGCCCGAGCGGCGACACAGACAGGTGTCGGCGAAGCAGCATCTCGATCAGGCGGCGGGTGACGGAGCACGACTGGTTTCAGCCGCGCGCCGCCGTGCGTCTTGCCCATCATCGGTACCCGACGATGCCCGATCCGTGCGAACAACCCGTGCAACAGGAGAACAAGGCCCGGCCAAGGCCGTGGCGACAACGAGCGTCCGTGCGCGTCCCCGTCAAGCTGCTTGTCTTTGTGCTCGTCTGCTGCTTCGTGATGTATCCCAACCCTCGCCTGTTCTTCACGCAGCTTTCGCGGATTCGCAACCTGGACGCGCTCGTCGAGCCGGACGCGACGCAACTCGACGATTGGGCTGCGGAGCTTCAAGTCCGCCTCGACCGGGCGCAGGCCGCGGCAACCCAGCCGGCGGCGCCCTCCACGGCGACGGCCTCCAGCCGGACGCCGCCAAACTCGTCAAACGGGCATCCTGCTTCGCGCGGCGCCGTCGAGAGCACGGCCGCAAGCGGTCCTTCCGGAGTCTTGCAGCGTCCTGCCGAGCTCGGGCCTCGTGCGATCATCCAGCAACAGGTGGAGCGGTTCGTGTACGAGAAGGTCCTTTACGCCTGGGACTGGGATGTCTGGGGCTGCGTGGACTACATCCCCACCATCGAGGAGATGTTCACGAAACTGCCTCGCGCCAGCGGCGGCCGCTTGTTCGAGGATTGCGACGGCCGGGCCGTCGTGGCGGCCTCTCTGATGCGACGGCTGGGCTTCGATGCGCAGCTCGTGACCGATTTGCGGCACCTTTGGGTCGTCACGCCTGACGGCGAATGGATGGGCCCCGGCCGGGCCAAGGCCGCCGTCGCGACGCCCCAGGGCACGCAAGTCCGTTGGGCGACCGTCGCGACCAACGCGCCGATGTCGCTGTCGTACGGAATCGCGGTGTTTCCGTTCGGGCGCGAGCTGATCGTTCTGGCGACCGCGTTCGTCCTCATGCTTCACCGCCGCACGCCCCGCCGCCCGGCCGTCCTGGCCGCCGTGCTGCTCCTGGACGGACTGCTCTTCCTGCGATGCGGCGCCCTCTCGCCCATGCCGATCGGCCCCCTCGGTGCATCCTGGCCGGCTTTCGTCGGCCTGTTGAACGCCGCCGCCGGCTTCGTGATTCTCTTCACGGCGTCGCGTCGCGCCCGGCGGAACGAGCTGACCGAAAGCGCGGTTCAAACCAGATCGATCTGACTCGTCGTGGAGACGGTCTGATAGGGCGGGCCGTCGATGGGCAGGAGAACCGTAAACACCGAACCCTTGCCGACCTCGCTGGCGACGCTGATCGTCCCGCCCAGCAGCGTCGTCAGCTCCTTGCTGATCGCGAGCCCCAGGCCCGTTCCGGTGTGCTCGCGCGTGATGGACTCGTCCAACTGCCGAAACTTCTCGAAGACCATGACGAGCTTCTCCGCCGGGATGCCCATTCCCGTGTCCTTCACGACGATCTGTACGCGGTCGTCGCCCGGTCGGGTCATCTTGAGCTCGATCAAGCCCCCCTGCGGCGTGAACTTCACGGCATTAGACAGGAGGTTGTAGAGGATTTGTTGGATTCTGCCGGCGTCGCTGTGGATCTTCGGCAAGTCCTCCTGGATGGCGGCGACCAACTGAAGGCTCTTCTTGTCCGCCAACGGCCGCATGAAGTCGATCAAGTTCTGGGCCATCTCGTCGAGGTCGATGTGGGCGAGATGGAGTTCCAGCTTGCCGGCTTCGATCTTCGTCAGGTCTAGCAGGTCGTTGATGATGCCCAGGAGCATCCGGCCGCTGGACATGATGTTTTCAGCGTAGCGCAGCGTCCTTCCGCCTTCCTGGCTGGCCGCCTCCCGCAGCAACTCCGCGAACCCGATGATGGAAGTCAGCGGCGTGCGGAGTTCGTGGCTGACGTTGGCGAGAAACTGCCCCTTGATCTTGTTGGCCTCAAACAGCGCGACGTTCCGCTCTGCAAGCTCCCCCAGGCGCGTATCCAGGCTCCGATTGGTGAGCCGCAGCTCGTTCTCCGAGGCCTCCAGATGGGTGAGCATGGCGTTGAAGGATCGAGCCAGCTCTTCGTATTCGTCGCCCGTCGCGACCTTGCTGCGAACGTCGTGTTGCCCCTGCGATACATTCTCGGCGACGCGCCTCAGTTCCCGGACAGGCGAGAGGATCAGCTTCTGCGTGATCAGGTAGAAGACCAGCACCGCCAACAAACCCGCCAACGCGCCCGCCATCAACGTGAGCCCGAGGTTGATCCACAAATCCGTTCGTGCGTTCGGAACCGGATACTCGACCGAAGCAACGCCCAGCATCGTGCCGAATGGGTACTGCTCGCCGGTCGACCGAACCGGCAGCACAAGGCGATAGACCAAATCTCCATCCACGATTTCCACGAGGGGCGGCGCTTCATCCACGTCGGGTCTCTTGGCCAAATGCGCGATCGCTTGGACCAAGTAAGGCGTCGCC
>CAZERK010000012.1:11670-19063 GCA_964514515.1 uncultured Planctomycetaceae bacterium | reverse complement strand
CCCTCGCCCCGCATGAGACGATTGCGTCCGCCTTCAGCGAAGGGCCTGCCGATCCGGAAACGGAGACGGCTAGCGCGTACACGTTCGGCTGGACTCCGGCGTCGCAACCGTCCGCCCGGTCGTCATCGGCCGTGTCGGCGCACTCATCACGGGACGCGCAGCCGGAAGACGATCCAGACGAGGCGGATGTCGCCGAATACACGGTCAACATCACGACGTTGTCGACGCTGCCGGAGGAACTGGGGTCCGCCTGGGCGGTGCCGCCTTCTCGTCAGAGACTCGACATCCATCAGGAGGTGCGTCGGGCGATCAAGTCCCTCCACGACGTGATCGATGAAGTCCGCGAGAACGGCGTCGCCCGGGCCGCGCTTCGCGCCGCCGGCGCATCATCCTCCGACGAAGGCCCATCGCGCGCGGTCACCGTCGAATCCGACCGAAGCGATCGATCCAAGCGCGATCGCAGCCGAGGCTCATCCGTCCGTGCACGTGCCGGGCGATCGAGTCAGACGGCGCCCGAGCCGCCCCTGCTGCCCGAACCTGCCCGCAAGGTTTTCGGCCATGCCGCCCAGTACTTCTGCTTCTCGCTCCTGCTTGTGCTGGCCTATCTGTTTGTCGACGCTGGGAGGCGGCGCAGGTATACTTGGCTTCGCCGGTTCGCAATCGCCGGAGCCTTCATCGTCGTCTGCGCTCTCATCTGGCGGTCGAACCCTCTGTTTCTTGTCTAGCGAGGAATCCGCCCATCGCGGGGTTCGTGGCAAGAGGGGACAGGGCCGCACGAGATGCCGCCTCGGGCAACGATGGGCGCTCTTGGCTCGGCGCGAGTCCTCTTTTCCTACGACGGGAGCGGTCGCACCTTCATGCAAGACCATGATGCCGACAACTTCCTCGTGAGCGCGATCCGCAAGGGCGATCAGCGGGCCTGGCACCAACTGATCGACCGATACCAGGGACGCTTGCTGGCGTTCGCCCGAAGTCGACTGGGACAGGTCGGAGACGCGGAAGACGTCTTGCAGGAGACGCTGCTCGGCTTCGTGAATAGCCTGCCGCACTTCGACGCGGCGCGATCTCTCGAGACCTATCTTTTCGCCATCATGCGATACAAGATCGGCGAAGTCCTGGCTCGGAAGCGAAGACGGCCGGAGTACGTGGCGGGGTTCGATATCGACGATGAGGCGGGAGCCGTGCCCGAGCCGTCTGACGGCGAGACGCCCAGTCGCGTCGCCGCGGGTCATGAGTTGACCGAGCGTCAGGAGGAAGTTCTCTCGCACATCCTGCGCCAATTGATCGAGGAATTCCGAGACCGCGGCAAGCTGGAAGACCTTCGCGTGATCGAGCTGCTGTTCTACGTCGGGCTGCGCAACAAGGAGGCGGCCGACTTGCTCAATCGCGACGAGAAGGCCGTCGCCGGCGTGAAGTTCCGGGCCATCGCACGGCTACGCGAGTTTCTCGAAGCGATGGACGAACAGGAACGCGGTCCGCATGGCGAGCAGCAGCGTTCGAGCGAGGCGACGATCGCCCGCGTCGGGCGACAGCGACGGCTGACCTGGCTGAAACGCGGAACGATCGGCTCCTACCTGCTGGGCGTGCTCGACGAGCCTTGGGCTTCGTATACCGCCTTCCACCTCGATGCCGTGCGGTGTTTGATGTGCATGGCGAACGTGCAGGACCTCCAGGCGGAGAACCAGCAGGCCGACGATGGCGGCTTGGTCGATCGCGTGTTCGAATCGAGCGTCGGATTCCTCTCGCGGCCCGGCGCGGGCGCGTAGACCGCCATCAACAACCACCACCCAGCCAAGGGCACGCAGAACTGGTCCTATTTCTCGTGCTTGGCGGGGTCGTATTCGAGGCCGTAGCGTTTCATCTTCTTGTAGAGCGTCGTCCGGTTGATCTGGAGCACGTCGGCGGTCGTCTGGCGGTTCCAATCGTTGGCCTTTAGCGCCGCCTCGATGATGCGCTTCTCCGGCTCCTCCAACGCCTCCTTCAGAGACACCGGTTTGAACCCGACGGCATCGCCGGAGGGCGCCTGCTCCGGCTGCTCTTCGAGAACGTACGACGGCAGATCGCCGGGCGTGACGTGCCGGCCGCGGCAAAGCACGACGGCTCGCTCGACGGCGTTCTCCAACTCCCGCACGTTGCCCGGCCAATGGTAACGCTGCAGCACCTGGATGGCTTCCGGCGTGAAGTTGAGGATTTCCTTCTTGTTCTCGGCGCAGTAGCGCTTGAGAAAATGCCCGGCCAGCAGCGGGATGTCGCCGAGCCGTTCGACCAGCGGCGGCATCGGGATGGAGACGACGTTGATTCGGTAGTACAGGTCCTGGCGGAACCGCCCGGCCTCGACCTCTCGCTTGAGGTCGACGTTGGACGCCAGGATGACGCGGACGTCGGCGGTGATCGTGTCGTTCGATCCGACCGGCTCGTACTTCTTCTCCTGGAGCACGCGCAGCAGCTTGACCTGGAAGGCCGGCGAGGCGGAGTTGATCTCGTCCAGGAAGATCGTGCCGCCCTCGGCCGCCTTGAACTTTCCGTCCTTGTTGGCGACGGCGCCCGTGAAGCTGCCCTTGACGTGCCCGAAGAGTTCCGACTCGAGCAAGGTCTCCGGGATCGCGCCGCAGGAGACTTCGATGAAGGGCTTGGCCCGCCGCTCTGAACGGTAATGCAGGGCGTGGGCGATGAGGCTCTTGCCCGTGCCGGACTCGCCCGTGATCAGGATGGTTGTCCGGGTGTCGGCGACGGCCTCGATCAGGTCGAAAATCTTGAGCATCCTGTAGTCGTGGCCGACGACGCTATCCAGCCCGAAGCGCAGGTCGAGTTGCTGCTTCAGCAGGCGGTTCTCCCGAAGCAGCGACTGCTGCTGCATGGCCCGCTGGACGGTCAGGCTGATCTCGTCGTCCGCCAGCGGCTTGGTCAGGTAGTCGTAGGCCCCCATCTTGATGGCTTCGACGGCGGACTCGATCGTGCCGTAGCCGGTGATGACGATCGTGACGACCTCCGGGAAGCGGCTGCGGATGGTCCGCAGCAGCTCGAACCCGTCGGCCTTGGGCATGTTCACGTCCGTGATGACGATGCTGTAGACGTCGCGCTCCAGGCATTGCACGGCGGCGGCGACGCTCTCGACGCCGTCGACCTCGTAGCCTTCGAGCCGCAGGAACTCGCCGAGCGAGTCCACGATGATCCTGTCGTCATCGACGAGCAGGATCCTGTCGCGCTCGGGCGTTGCGGCGACCGGCTGCGGGGCCGTCTCGACTGTTGCTCGCACGGAGGACGGATCCGCGGCTCGCGCGGCAGACCGCGCCGTCGACTGCGGAGTCGGCTGAGCATGGGAAGCCGCCGATGCTGCTGAGGCGTCTGGAGTTGTCTGAGACACGTTCTAGGACTCCTTGGCTGCCAGTTTGCCGCGAGATCGAACGCCTGGCACCGTCTTCCTCGAACCTGAAGACTGGCAGCGGCGCTTCGAGAAGGTGGGCTGCCCCGCGACGAGCAAGGTCCGCGACGGAATCGCAATCGTGATGACCGTGCCGCGCGGCTGCCGGCGTCCCGCCGTGATCGTGCCCTGGTACTTCTCGACGACCTCGCGGCAGACGGCAAGCCCCAGGCCGGTTCCCTTGCCCGGCGCTTTGGTCGTGAAGAAGGGCTCGAAGATGCGGTCAATCTCGTCCGGCAGACCGATCCCCGTATCCTCGAAGGTGATGACGATGTTGGGCTCTTCGAGGCGCGTCGTGATCGTCAGCGTGCCGCCGTCCGGCATGGCGTCGATGGCGTTCTTGATGACGTTGCAGAAGACCTGAAAGATGTTGCTGCACCGCGCGACCGGCATGTCGGTCTGAAGGAAGTTGCAGACGACGGCGACCTTGGCGTCGGCCGCCCGCCCTTCCATGACCATGACGGCGTCTTCCACGATCTTGTTGATCGTCGCGTCTTCGAGGTTCCCTGGCGCGCTGCGCGAAAACTCCAGCAACGAGGAGATGATCTCCGTCATGCGGACGATGCCCGACCGCGACTTCTCCAGATGGGAGAGCATCTTGTCGACGGGGCATCCCGGAGCGGCGTTCGCCGAGGCCGGCAGCGACTCCGCCAACCGCTTGGCCATGTTGGTGTAACGCAGGATGCCGTCCAACGGGTTGTTGAGTTCGTGGGCAACGCGAGCCGCCAGCTTCCCGACCGCCGCCATCCGTTCTGAAACCGCCAGCCGCCGTTCCATCGTCGCCCGGCCGGTCACGTCCTCGACCGACAGAAGTCCCCCCATCACGCGACCGTCGGAGGCGTCGCGCAAGGGGCTCACCGTCAACTCCAGATGAACCTCGGGCTCGTCGCGCCCGCGTTGGAGCTTGGTATCGAGCCTTCGCGGCAGCCCGGTCTCCATCACGCGCCGGATTTCCGTGGCCCAGTCTTCGTAGCTGGTCTCGCCGGCCGCCGCCTCCAACAATCGCGCGGCATCCTCCTCCGCCGGCAGAAGCGCAGCCGCCGCCTGATTGCGGAGGATGACCGTCAGATTCTGATCGAACATGACGAGCCCGCTTTGAAGGGATTGGATGGCGGCTTCAAACAGATGTCGCACGGACTCGCCTTCGGCGTCTGCGGACGAAACGGGATGATCACGGTCCTGTTGCATGTTCGCGTTCAGCCAACCTTCCTTGCGTGGGTTCTTCCGAGACTCGGCGAAGGCAACCGACCGACTCGGACGCGATGGAGTCCAGGAAGTCCGCCCTCCGCGGCGGGCCCGTCGCCCCTGCTGCAGAGTCGCACGCAGTCACGGGAGGCCCTAGGACAGATATCGGTGAGGGCGCGCGCGGGTCCAATCAAATGTTGCTTTTCTGCATCATGGCCGAGCGCGTCCGTGAGCAGGCGGCCTCATATCGGACGTGCAAACCTCCCTGCGTCGCTCCCAGGCAGCAACGCCTGAGGCGGCGGATGCTTGCCGGGCGGCCAAGATCATCATGCCTTACGGAGGCGGCAGCGCGGCCTACGCCTGACCGTGCCCCGCTTCCGCGAAAACGGCTCGTGTTGGAGAGGATCATCCTTGGATTGGATAGGAGTATCCGCCGCGGCGTGCATCAAGTGTGGCGAGCGGAAGAACAGAGGCGGACCTGGGATGGAAGGGTCATCCGCCGCGGCGCGCATCCGACAAGGCGCCGAGATGGGCGAGAGCCGCGGCCACGCCTGGCGCGCCGGGATCTTGCTCGTAGGCTCGCTTGAGGCTCGCGATCGCATCCGCGTCGTTGCCGCACCGCATGTAGAAAAGCCCAATCTCCGCGTTCAACGCGGCGTTGTCGGGCTCCATGCTCACGGCTTGCTGATAGGTCAACTGGGCCTTGTCCAGGTCGCCGGCTCGGGCGTACTCGCGGGCCTTGAGCAGCAGCATGTTGGGATGGAAAGCTGACTGCGCAGCCGCCCAATTGGCGATTTCCAGCGCCGCGGCGTGCCGGCCTCGCAGTTTCAGCGCATCGGCCTTGCCCTGCACGGCCAAGCGGAAGCCTGGGAAAGCGCTGACCGCTCGATCGAAGCTGGCGACGGCTCGATCGCAATAGCGAACCGAGCTAATCATGTCGTTGCGGGAGAAACTCTGCTTCGCCAACCCAAGATGACAGAGGCCCTCGTAGTAGGCGGGTTCGGGCCGTTCAGGGTCGTAGTCGGCGGCTTTCTCGAGCATCGCCAAGGCGTCGACGTATCGTCCCGCAGCCAAGTCACCGCGGCCAACATGCATCAATTCCTCGAACGCAGGTGACGGCGCCCCGCAACCGGCTATCCACGCGAGAAAAACCAGCGAAACGCAGCCGCAAACCAGACGAAACTGATTCATGCCTCAGCCCGCCATCTCTCGGGATTGCCGTATCCAGACGCCGACGGAGCCTCGTTTCGAAGTCGCCCGGCTCCGCGTGAATCCTGCGCCGTCAGGCTCTTCGCAGCCGAACCGTGAGGGTCCAGCTTCCAAGCCAACCGAGACAAGTCGCCCGTGGACAAGTCGTCGGAATGCTAAGCCGCTGCACGGCAGATAGCAAGAATCGAGCGCACGATGTCAAACTGCGAGCCTGGACGATCGCATCCTCGCAATTAGAGCCATCCCAATAGATCAGGATGCGGGAGCGGTCCTTGTGCCCGTCGCAAAGACCGCTCCCGCATGCTCGTGACTCGGTTCGGCTCATGCCGGCGCAGCCGACGTGGCGCGAATGCAATCACCCTCGCGCGTTGCCGCAAGCCAAACATCGCTGCTCATGACGTTGAGTCTGTTCGTCGCTCAGATCGAATTCGTCGTCAGATGGCCGCGAAGTTCCTCAGAACCTGCCGACCGGCGGCCCCGGACTTCTCGGGCAGGAACTGGACCCCCATCACGCAATCGCCCCATAGAACGGCGACAAAATCGACGCCGTGTATGCATCGCCCCGCCGCGCACCGGGCATCGAGCGGCTCGGCGTGATTCGAATGGTTGAAGAAAAAGTACTCGCCTGATCGGATGCCGGCCAGCAACGGGCAGTCCGCCGACCAATTGACTTGGTTCCAGCCGACGTGCGGCAGGACGAACCGCCGGGCCGCGGGATGGTCGCCGGGATCGAGGCGAGTCGCTTTTCCGTGCAACAGGCCGAGCCCCGTATGCTGTCCATCTTCATGGTTGACGTCCAGCAGCAGATGTAGTCCCAGACCGATGCCCAGCACGTGCCGCCGCTCATCGACGGCTCTCAACAACGGCGGTACAAGATCGCGGTCTCGCAACCAACGGACGGCCTTTGGGAAGGAATCACCGGCCGGAAGGATGATCTTCGCGGCTCGCTGGACGTCGTCGATGCAACTCGCCAGCCGGGCCTCGATGCCCAACTCGCCCAACGCTTTCATCAGCGCTTGCGTTGAACCGGTCTCGTAATCGACAACGGCGACCATATCGTTGGAATTGTCAGAATGCTGTGATGTCCGCGGTCCTCAACTGTACGGCCGACGCGTGTCGAGCCGCGCGCCCGTGGGGCGCATGAACGCATCGTCGCGACACGTCGCGCATCCGATCGCGCGCCCGTCGGACGCGCATCACGTCGCGAGCGGACGAGATGCGTATCAGAACGCTCGCGAGAAACACGCGCCCAGCCACGCGGCCGAGGGATGCGCAGAAGCCGCGCATTCCGAGCCGTAAGACGCGCATCCGTCAATCGGCGCCGCGGTTAGCCGTCGCGTCGATCAAGCCCGTGTTGCGGCGGACGGCATAGAACTCCACGCGCCGGTTCTGCGGCACGTCCGTCTTACCCGAACTGAGCGCCGGCCGATACTCGCCGCAGTTGGCCTGAATCAACTGACCGTACGAAAGCCCCTGGGCGTGCAAAGTGCGAATCACCGTCAGCGCTCGAGAGGCGCCCAACTCCCAGTTGTCCTTCCATTTGCTCTTGCGAATCGGGTCTGTATCGGTATGGCCAAC
>CAZERK010000012.1:5071-11660 GCA_964514515.1 uncultured Planctomycetaceae bacterium | reverse complement strand
CGCGCGACACCCCGGAAACGCGGCGAGGCCCGCGCGATCCGCGTACTTCTCGCGGATTTCCGACGCCAACCGCGCAAGCGTTTGTCGTCCCTTGGGCGTGAGGTCCGCCTTGCCCGCGTCGAAGAGAATTTCGCCGGGCACGGCGATCATGTCGAAGTCCTTGAAGGTGACCCATTCGCCTTCCTTCGACTTCGATCCTTCCGCGCGCATCTTGGCCAGTTCCTGGTTGAGCTCGTCGATCGTTCGACGCGCGTCGTTCTCGCGAACCATCGCGTCGTTCAGTTGCTGATCGCGGTCCGCGAGTTCTCCCTTGAGCTGGTCGTTTTCTGCGGTCAGGTCTTTGATCTTCAGGTCCTTCTCGTTGGGGCCGCAGCCCACGACGAGCGCCAGAAGACTGCAGACCGCCAAGCCGTACACCGCGGCGACTCCATACTTCCGTGTCATAGTCGATCCTCCCAAGTTGCGCTTTCCAAATCGTGGCTCGTCGGCGTATCCAACGCCGCGCGGGAGCCAAACGTCCGGTAAGCTTACAACAGCCGCGGAACAGGCGTCAATGCTCGTTCGTCTCCGATACACCGCATATCGCAGGCTGTGCCTCGCTGCCCCCCGGCCCTGGTATAGCCTGTGAAAAGTCTGCGTTCAGGCTCATCTCGGGCGACGAAGGCGCCCGCCGCGCCGCCCAGGATTAGGTGCGGCGTTCGCCTCGTTGTGCGGTGTCAGCCGATGTCGCGGGGCTGCTCGCCGAGCGCTTTCTTGATCTTTTCGTCGAGCCGTCGCTCCTGTTCCTCCAAGTCCTGCCGGGCTCGGGCTTGCCGCGCGTCCTCCTCCTTGCGCGCTTGCTGCGCCTGAAGCTCCCGCAGGTCGGCGAAGACGCGCCGCACCTTGCCCAGGACCCAATAGACAACGACGGCGGCGCCGGCCGTCGCCAGCATGAGCCACAACGTCGAGACTTCCTGCGCGTCCGCGCCGGGCCAGAACTTCGTCTTGTAATGCCGGTTCTTGAACGCGATGACGACTACCGCGACCGCCACCACGCACACGACCGCGAGCTTGGCATAAACGACGACCGATCGCAGCCTTCCTGGCACGGCTCAACCTCCGACCGCGGCCATGCCGCGCCCGTTCAACACCGACCACAACAAGGTCCCGGCGGGCTCGGCAAACCGAACGAGGATCCCCTGAAGCCAAAGCGCGACCATCGCTCCGAGCGACAACCACGGCCCGAAGGGAATCGCGCGGTGCGTCTTCCAGAAAACCGTTGCGAGCACGCCCACCAGCGCCAGGATCGCCGCGAGGAAGAACGCGAAAAACAGCAGCCAGAACCCGCCTGCCGCCGCGATCGCCGCCATGATATAGATGTCGCCGGTTCCGAAGGCCTCCTTGCCGAACGCCAACGTACCGAGAATCCGAACGGTCCAGCCCATCGCCGCCGCCAGGATTGCCGCGGCCAACGCATGCACGGCAGCCAGTCCGAACGACACGACCCAGCCGGAGGAAACGCCCGAGCCAGAGCTGGCACCGGAGCCGGAGGCAGCTTCCAGCCATCGAACGGCGCTGCCCCAGTCGACGTCCATCGCTCCCGATCGCCGGGCCGCCGCGAGGACGATCACGCACGCAATCGCGGCCGGCGCCAGCCAAGCCAGTTCGCGCAATGCCATCGCTCTGGCGCCGGTGCGCCCCGCCTCGATCTCCTCCACGACCTCCGCGTCGGCTTCGCGCCGCACGGTCGAGGTCAGCACGAGGGCCGACATCAGCGCGATGCACGTCAGGATGCCTCGCTGCCAACCCGCCGGCACGCTCGCTGCGCCCCACGCGGGAGCGACTGACAGCCAAACAATTAGGCCGACGAGCAACGCAAACAGCAGCACGATCGGCAGCGGCTGAAACCTCGAAGGAAACTGCGGTCCCTGACGCTTGCAACTCCCGGCCGCCGAGTCTGTCTCGCCTTCGCCCTCGTCTTCCTGCAAATCCTCGAACCGGCCGCAGCTCCCCGCGGCTGCTTCTCCCGCGTCTGCCGTCGTCACGCTCCCCGCGGCTGTACCCCCTGCGCCACCCGTTGCGTCCGTCACGATCACGGCCGGCGCGCCCGACGAGACGGCGCCCGCGTCCTGTTCCTCGCCGGTCCCGCGACGACGCCGAAGCAACGCCGCAACTCCCATCGTCCCAACCCACGCCAGGCCGCCCGCCAACGCGGCCAGGCACAAGCTTGGCGGCAACAACGGAACATAGCCTCGACGACTGGCGTCGCGCACGATGGGTCGCGGCGGCGCGAGCGCCGCCGAACCGACCTCCGGCCCACCCCGACAATCCGGTTCGGCGCCCGGCTCGCGCGGCAACCCGGCGAACCCGTTCAACAGAACGCCGACAATCACGACGAGCAGGCATATGCGGATGTCCACGATGTACTGATCGATGTCCATCGCCGAGCACGCGATCAGGGCCGCGAACAGCACGAGATACGAAACCGCCAGCGGCCACGCCGCGGGCACGGAGCCGACGCTCGGTACGACCCGCGCGATGAACAGCGCGTCCCAGATGCTGATGAACACCAACGCCGTCAGGCATTCGACGGCTGGATAGACCACCGAGATGGAGGCGCGGCAGTCCGCGCATCGGCCGCGAAGAAGGAGCCAGCTCAAGACCGGCACGTTGTGGTGGGGGCGGATGCTGTGACCGCAGCAGGGGCAGAACGACCAGCGAGGCCGTCCGATCGACAGGCCGCGGGGAATCCGGTAGACCACGACGTTCAGAAAGCTGCCGATGACAGCGCCCAGCACCCCCACGGGGATGATCCAGAACGTGGCAGAGTCCAAACCGTCACCCTACCCCCGCGCGCGTCGTGCCTGTCGCCGTCGCCTCACGGCCGCGGACCATCCATACGGGCTACTCCCGACCGCCGTCATCGGCCCGGTACCACAACTCGACCTCTTCCGCGATGGCGGCCGGCGTCTGCGACACGGTATTGACGGAATGATGGGCCGCGCTGCGATAGACGGGCTCCCGCTCCGACAGCTTCTTCTCGATCTCGTCCAGACCGCCGGTCGCCGTGAGGTCCGGCCGGTTCATCTTCGAGGCGGGATCGCCCTTGATCCGAGACCAGAGCACGACGGCCGGCGCTTGCAGCCAGACGATCTTTCCAATCCGTCGGACGATGGCTCGGCTGTCCGGATCCATCAGCGAGCCGCCGCCCAGCGCAATAACGCATCGCTTGAGCTTTCGCAGCGATTGGCAGGCGTCCCGTTCCTGCTTGCGGAAGCCGTCCTCGCCCTGCGTCTCGAAGATTTCCCGGATGGGCTTGCCGGCTTTGTTCGCAATCAGGTGATCCACGTCCACGAACTGCCAACCGAGACGCTGGGCGAGAAGTTCCCCCACGACGGTCTTGCCGCTGCCTCTGTACCCGACCAGGATGAGATTCACGATAACTGCCTGCGATCCACCTTCCCGACCTTGCCGGCGGCGACGTCCAGTTCAATCGCCGCATACACAAGCTTGTTGTGCGTCTGACCGACGTTCACGGCGAGCGTTGCCCCGAGTCGATCGACAAAGGCGCCCGAGACCGCGGGCGATTCGTGAACGTGTCCGTGCAGAGACAGCAGCGGCTGCCACGACTCGATGGCCTGCCGAACCGCCTTCGACCCCCAGCTCTCGCCCTTGAACGACTGATCCAGCTTCGTGTTGAACGGCGGCGAATGGGCCACGAAGACCCACGGCCGAGCCGGCGGGCGCAGATCAGCGAGCTCGTCCGCCATCGTCGGTTGATTGTCGAACAGCACCTCGGCGCTGTGCGACGAAGCGCGACCGAAACGCGGATCCCAACGCGCCCCGCCCAGCAGCGGTGGCCGATCTCCCGGCACGTCCAACCGTTCGAAGTCCTTGACGTACCAGGGCGTCGGAGGCGTGCAGGCGTACCCGATGAACCGAACCCCGTTGACCTCGACGGGCTCGCTCCGATCAAGGACGGCGACGAGCCCCTGCTCCGCCAACTCCCGCATCGCCGTGACGCTGCTGCTCCAGTCGTGATTCCCAAAGAGCACGAGGATGGCCTGCGGCCGACACGCATCCCGCAAGGCCGCCATCGCCTGCCGAAACTGCGTACGCACCCAGTCCGGTTGGCCGCGACCCAGCGTCTGCGGCTCAATTGCGGAGTCGTCGGGAAGAAGGTCTCCGCCCAAGATGACGACGTCCGGCGACTCCGTTCGGCCCGCCTCCACGAGACGCGCGTAGTGCTGCGCGCCCCCGTGCAAGTCCGAGCTGTACAGCAGCCTCATCGGGTTTGTCGTCTCACGGACCAGCGTTGAACATCCTTCCGACGAGCCCTCGACGACGCGGTCGCCCGAGGAACCGGTATCCTACCAAATCCTCGACGCTCATCGAGCAAGCGGCTCAAGACGGTCGGGCCGCCATCATCAGGGCAACCGGCTCGACGGTCAATCGTGTCAATCCAGCACCGCAACACGGCCATTCTGACGCGACGGATGTCGCCGCGCACCGGCGCCGTTTAGCCGCGACCGGGAACTGCCGTGCGTCGGCATCGCCTGGCCGCGACCAACCGCAGGCTGCGTATCGGCATCGTTTGGCCGCGACCCGAAGGGGAGCGCGCACGACAACGACGCGGCAACGTCTGTCCCGGCGCCTGCATGTCCTTGCCGCTCGATCTCATGTCCGAACGTCTTCGTGCAACTGCGGCATCGTTCAGCCCCGCATACGCCTGCCCGGAGCCGGATTCGTCAACCGTCCGTCGCGGCAGCCATCGCCTCGCGGAACGCCTCCCTCGGCGCCGGCCGGCCGGTCCATAGCTCGAACTGCCGACATGCCTGAGCAAGGAATAGGGTCTGCCCGTCAATCGTTCGACAGCCGGCGTCCACGGCATCCTGCAACAACTTCGTCCACCGCGGATTGTACACGGCGTCAAAGACGATCAAGCCCTCCCGAAGGCGGTCTCGCGGAATTGGCGTCGCGTCGATCTGCGGCCTCATGCCCACCGACGTACAGTTCACGAGGATTTCGGCTTGGTTGCCCGGCCGGTCCGCCCACGCGCCGGACTTGCAGCCGAACGTCGCGGCCAACATCTGGGCCTTAGACTCGCTTCGGTTGAAGACGGTCACGTCCGCGCAGGCATCCGCCAGACTTGCAACGACCGCTCGGGCGACGCCCCCCGCCCCAAGCACGGCGACGCGGCGACCAGCCAGCGCCTTCGCGTCGCAGCCAAGTCCCAGGCATAGCGCATCGACCGACGCCGGCATATCCGTGTTGCAGCCCTCCAGCGAACCGTCCTGTCCCAGCAACATCGTGTTGATCGCGCCGACCCGCTCGGCGGTCGTGTCGAGACGCCCTCCATGCTCCGCCACGAATCGCGCTGCGTGTTGTTTGTGCGGTATCGTGATGCTGAGACCGCTCAAACCCAACCAAGGCCGCGCCGTCACCTCGACCATGAACGCCTTGAAGGCCTCGTACGAGCCGCTTACGCGCATGGGCAGGTACACGGCGTTCTCGCCCACCGCCTCGAAGCCGGCGTTATGGACGACCGGACCGAGCGAATGCCCGACGGGGTCGCCCACCACGCCGTAGACGCGCGTCTTCGCGTTGATCGCATCCCAACGGTAGCGCTGGCGCAGCGTCTGAAGCGGGACTTGTCCCGACGCGCTGGCCGCATCCTCCGACAGCGAGGCGAAGCTGGCGAAAGCGCCGAACTTCTTCGCCAGGACGCGGGACAGCAGCCCATCCTCCCCCAGGCAGATCATGATGGCCGGCTTGGGGCTCGTTCGCATCAGCTCGAAGGCTTCGAAGTTGTCTCGAATCGACCGGGCCTGCCACGCGAGCTTCGGAACGTCGCACGTCTCGCAATCGAGCATCGCCACGAAGTCGGCTTGCATCGTCCGCGGCCGCTGCCGGAGGTCGTGCCGGGATAAGATGAGCCGGCGACGCGCGGCGCTCTCGATCTGCTCGACGCCATCCGCCTGCGAGACGTGGCCCGCTCGGCGCAACGCCATCCGCAGTTTCTGCTGGATGTTGGCTGAGCGGCGATAGACCGCCAACTCCATGTCGACGTAATCAAACGCCGGGCCCAACTCGATCAGGCGGCTCAGTCGCTTGTCGTCGCCGCCGTCGTACTGCCCGCCTTCGGCGGCCGAGCGAATCGTGAGGATTTTTCGGACGTTCGGTCCAGCCTCCCGGCACAACGCGCGCACCGGGTCGTCGCCAACGCCCGGCATCAGGTCCAACCTCATCTCGATCAGGTCGGCGCCCTGCTCCACGGCTCGCGCGATCCTGGCCCGAACCTCCTCGACGCGATCGCCAAATACTGGCACAGCCAAGAACGTCATCCGCCGCATCCTGCGATGGTCCGGCCGACGGCTCGACGGTCGTGAGGTTTCTCGCACGCCGCACGCAGGATCCCGCAGGCTCGGCTCGGACCGCCGGCATCATAACCGGGGCACGGAGGCCGTTTCAAAGAAGGATGGCCGTCCCCGGGTATTGGCACGAACCGCGTCGTCGCGGAACCATGCCGCCGAAAACCGAGGTCGCGGAACGTCCCACGCGCCGTGCAGAGTTGTTATCACCGCAGACCAGGGCAGCGGCAATCTCGTTC
>CAZERK010000012.1:0-5061 GCA_964514515.1 uncultured Planctomycetaceae bacterium | reverse complement strand
TGTTCCCAAACCGACGAGCCCCGCTTGATATCCGATCAAAAAGCCTGTAGATTGAATACGGTGGAGCGCGGGGGTGACCGATCCTTCAAGAGGTTTGAGCGCTCGTGCCGATGCCCGGCCCAATCCTCAAGAGAAGAGCATGAAGGTTAATCTAGTCACGTTCAGCAAAAAGGGCGTTCGCAAGGACTTCCCCCTGTCGGGCCCGTCCATGGTTATCGGCCGGAAGACGGATGCCGATCTGCGCATCCCCCTGGGCGATGTGTCGCGTAATCATTGCGAACTGGTCGTCAACGGAAACAAGGCGATCCTTCGTGACATGGGCAGCAGCAACGGCACCTTCGTCAACGATCAGAAGATCGTGCAGGCAAGCCTCAAGCCCGGCGACGTGATTCGCGTCGGCCCCATCAGCCTCCTCGTGCAAATCGACAACGTTCCCGCCCGAGTCAAGCCTCCCGTCCCGGGACGCCCCGCGGCGCCCAAGGCCGCGCCTGACGCCCCGACGGAAGTCAAGGCGACGCCCGGCTTCGCCGCCGACGAAGACATCGATTTCGAGGAACTCGAAGAGCTGGGCGTCGGCGACGTCAGCGACCTCGACATCGACGACCTGGACATCGGCTCCGACGAGGACATCGAAGAAGTCGGCGACGACGCGGCCGTGCCAGATTGAAGGGAATCGCGCCGCCTAGACCCTCCGGCGAGACGGTCCTCGAATCCCCATCGCATGCAGCCGACGCGAATCACGGTTGCATGCGGCTTCGCGCTGGGTAGCGGCCGAGCGCCTGCTCGGCTGGAACGTGGGGAAGACGGCCGATCCGCCGCGACAGACCGGGCGCACGCCGTAAACAGTCCTGGAACCCACCGTGAAGCAAGCACCGTACACCCATGACGCAGCGCAAGCCGGTCGCGGAGAGACTCCGATTCGGCCGTCTTCAGCCTCGCTTTCAACGGCTGCGCGCGTGCCGCGTCGATCGGCTTCACGGCCTGAGATGCCCGTTTGATGTGCCCCCGTTTGACGAGTCTGCCAGCCTGCGAAGTCGGCAGCCGCTATCCCAAGACTCTGTTTCGATTAGAGCCGTCCCGATGAACCGGGATCAGCGAGCCGCGGCCGCCGCCCTCGCTCGCTCGCGGCTGAGGTCGAACTTCAACGCGCCGCCTACGAACGTGTGCGTCGCGCGACCCTTCAACGACCAACCGTCAAACGGGCAGTTCCGGCTCCGCGAGCGGAAGGTCGACGTGTCGACCGTCCAATCCAGGTCGGGATCGATGATCGTGACGTCCGCCGGCGACCCAACCGTCAAGGTCCCGCCGGCCACGCCGAGAACGCGGGCGGGATGAATCGTCAGCTTCGAGACGAGCGCCGGCCAGGTCACGTGACCGGGCAGCACCAGGGCCCTGATGAACAGGCCCAAGGCGATCTCCAGGCCCACCATTCCGCACGGGGCGCTTTGGAAATCCAGTTCCTTGTCTTCCAGTCCGTGCGGCGCGTGGTCGGAGACGAGGCAGTCAATCGTGTCGTCCGCGATGCCGGCGACGAGCGCCTCGACGTCCTGGACTGTCCGCAGCGGCGGATTGACCTTGTAATTCGTATCGAAGCTGCTGATGCAATCGTCGGTGAGCAGCAGATGGTGCGGACAGGCTTCCGCCGTGACCAAGATGCCGCGCTTCTTGGCCTCGCGGACCATCTCGACGGCGCCGGCCGTCGAAACATGGGCGGCGTGATATCGGCATCGGGTGTTGCGGGCCAGCAATAAGTCTCGCTGCAGCATCATCTGCTCGGCCATGGCGTCGATGCCCGGCATGCCCAGACGCGTCGCCGTCAGGCCGGCGTTCATGCAGCCGCCCTGCGCGAGGTCTGGGTCCTCGCAATGCTGGATCACCGCTCGGCTGAACATCGTCACGTACTGCATCGCGCGCAGCATGACCGTGGCGTTGGCCACCCCGCAGCCATCGTCGCTGAAGGCCACGGCGCCGGCCCGGACCATCTGCCCGATCTCCGCGAGTTCCTTGCCTTCGCGGCTTTTCGTGATCGCGCCGATGGGATAGACGTTGCACAGATTGGCCCGCGCCGCCTGGCGCGAGACGAACTCAACGACGGCCTCGCTGTCGATGGCTGGCTGCGTATTCGGCATACATGCGATGGACGCAAAGCCGCCGGCGACCGCCGCGGCGCTGCCGGACGCGATGGTCTCGGCGTCCTCGTCGCCCGGCTCGCGAAGATGCACGTGCATATCGATCAAGCCGGGGCAGACGATCTTGCCCGCGGCGTCGATGCAGGTCGTTCCCCGCGACTTGACCTTGCCAATCTCCGTGATTCGGCCGTCGGAGATGGCCACGTCCGCGGTTTCGTCGATCCCTTGGGCGGGATCGATGACTCGTCCATCATGGATAACCACGTTCTTGGGCATACAAGCCTCAGATGCCGGATTGGATCGAGCGGCCGTCAGCCGGTCTCCCCGGCTTGCTTGCACAGGAACATCACGGCCATCCGCACCGCCAATCCGTTCGTCACCTGCTTTAGAATCGCGCTCTGCTGGCCGTCGGCGACCTCGGCGGACATCTCGATGCCTCGGTTGATCGGGCCGGGATGCATCACCAGCACGTCCGCCTTGGCCCGTTTCATCCGTTCGTTCGTCAGACCGAACAGTCGCGAATACTCCTCCAGGCTGGGAAACACGTTCGAGGCGATGCGTTCCTTCTGGACGCGCAGCATGTTGATTACGTCAAACTGGCTGATGCCCGCGTCGAAGTCGTGGCAGATCGACGCGCCAAGCTGCGAGAACGCACTCGGCACGAGCGTCGTTGGTCCCACGAGCGTTACCTGGGCCCCGAGCTTGAGCAGGCCGTGCAGATTCGACCGTGCCACGCGGCTGTTGGCCACGTCGCCCACGATCGCCACCTTCAACCCTTCGATCCGTCCCTTGGCCTGCCGCATCGTATAGATGTCCAACAGGCCCTGCGTCGGATGCTCGTGCCGGCCGTCGCCGGCGTTGACGACGCAACAGTTGACGTTCCGCGCCACGAGGTGCGGCGCGCCCGCGGCGTTGTGCCGGCAGACGATCAGGTCGACGCCCATCGCCTCGATATTGCGCGCCGTGTCGCGAAGCGACTCCCCCTTGCTCAAGGAACTGGTCCGAGCGGTGAAGTCGATGACGTCGGCGCTGAGCCGTTGGGCGGCCAGCGTGAAGCTCGTCCGCGTCCGCGTCGAATCCTCGAAGAACAGGTTCACGACGACGCGGCCGCGCAGGGCCGGCACCTTCTTCACGCTTCGCGTGGAGACGTCCTCGAAGGCCTCCGCCGTGTCGAGGATGTGCGTGATCTCCTCCGCCGTCAGCTCTTCCAGGCCCAGCAGGTGCCGGTGCGGCCAGACGACCGACTCGCGGGCGGGGCCGCTCACGAGCGCGGCGCCGACGGTTCGAGCGCTTCCTGCAACGCGGTTCGGACCGCTCATCCTTCAGCCTCCACGCGGTCGACGCGGTCGGTTTCTCGCAACAGCACGTTGATTCGTTGATGATCGCCCTCGGCCCGCATCCCCACGAAATCCGGCTGAATCGGCAGTTCCCGTCCCCCACGATCGACCAACACCGCCAGCCGAATCGCCTTGGGCCGCCCCAGGTCGATGATGGCCGCCAGGGCCGACCGCACGCTCCGCCCGGTATAGACCACGTCGTCGACCAGGATGATGTAACGGCCCTCGACGTCGAAGTTGATCTCGGTCGTGCGAACCACGGCCGACGGCCCGATCTCCGCCAGGTCATCGCGATACATCGTGATGTCCAGCGAGCCGTAGGCCATGTCCTGCGCGCCCCCGCTCTTGAGAACGGCGATGAGCCGTCGAGCGAGCACGTCCCCCCGGCGCCGAATTCCAATGATCCCCAGCGGGCATCCCCTCGGGACCGAGGCGGCGATCTCCTTGGCCATCCGCTCCAGCGTGGCGGCGATTCCGTTCTCATCCAGCAGTACTTTCATGATCCCGCGAAGATAACCTTCCCACCCGTCGGCAGCAAGCCGCCGACAGTCGCGGCCGGATCGCCCCGCGCCCCAGTCGGCCCCGTACCGCCGATGGCCCGTCGCCCCCCCGATCCATGAGAGCCGCCGGGCCCTGGCCGGCGGGCGGCCCGAAGCGGCGCGCGGCCCCGCCTGCAGCCGTGCGATCGCCCGGCCATTCTCGACAACCGATCCCAGTTTCGCTTGACGCCGCATATCTCGGTGACTACAACACCGGCGCCATGATCAAGGGAAAGCACCTTCGTTGTACGGTCGTCACCCCTGAGTCGCGGGTCCTTGAGACGGACGCGACGTCGGTCGTCCTCCCCGCCCACGATGGCTATGTCGGCATCCTCGTCGGGCGCGCCCCGCTTCTGTGCGAACTCGGAATCGGAGTTCTGCGCGTGGACGCGTCGGACGGCCCCGGCCGTGAGCTTTTCGTCGACCGGGGCTTCGCGCAGGTACTCAACAACGAGGTCACGGTCCTCACGGAGCAGGCGGCCCTCAGCGAGAACATCTCTCGCAAAGACGCCGAGCGCGCCCTCGCCGAGGCTCAGCAGATGCCCGCGCACGACGAGGCCGCCGTGCTCGCCCGCAGCCGTGCCGTGCAACGAGCCAAGGCCCAACTCCGCATCGCCGCGAACTAGCCGAACTACGGACGTCGAACATGCTTCTCGCGGAGGCGCGTTTTATGGCGTCAAGGAGCCCGGACGTCAGTCCGGGCGGCGTCACGAATAGGCGACTCTGCAACAACTCCCGAGCGGCTGCGCAGGATCAGACCTCGATTCGTTCGATCCGCTTCGAATCCGCGACGCCCAGGCCGCGCGAGGCGGCCGTCTGGATGTGCTTGGCCGGCCGGCCGTCCTCCGCGATGGTCTTTGTCCCGCGGCCTTTGCGCTCGGCGTCCAGCAAGTCCGCGGCAACGGCATCGACCGCCACGAAATCGCTGCCAACCAGCAGGCCGCCGAAGTCCCAGGCGTAGCCGGGATGCTTGCCGGGCCCCGCGTTGTATTGGGCCCGCGTGCCGTCGTCGACCGTCAGCCGGAAGACCAGCCGGACGTCGGCCTGGACCGCCGG
>CAZERK010000011.1:0-19779 GCA_964514515.1 uncultured Planctomycetaceae bacterium | reverse complement strand
CTCGGTCGATGCCGTCGGCCGGGATATCGAGGTGCGCCACGGCGCGGACCTGGGGCGGCTTCGGCGGGCCGCTGAAACGGACGCCCGACACGGCCAGCCGTTCGAAGAACGCGGTGCGGGGGATGCCCGTGCCGGCGATGTCGAAAAGGACGATGTTGGTCTCGACGGCGCTGGCGTCGATCTCGACGCCTTGGATTTCGGCCAAACCGCGGGCGAGGCGTTGGGCGTTTGCGTGGTCCTCCGCGAGGCGCTCGACGTGATGCGTCAGGGCATAGACGCCGGCGGCCGCCAGGATGCCCGCCTGCCGCATCGCTCCGCCGAACAGGTGCTTGTATCGCCAGGCCCGCGCGATGAAGTCGGTCGAACCGGCGAGCACCGCTCCGACGGGACAGCCCAGGCCCTTGCTCAGGTCGATCCAGCACGAGTCAAACGGCCTGCAATAGTCGCGCGCCGACGTGCCCGTGGCGACGACGGCGTTGAGGAGGCGAGCCCCGTCCAGGTGCATCAGGAGGCCGTGCCGGCGCGCCACGGCGGCGACCGCCTCGATCGCGTGCATCGGCCAGATTCGCCCGCCGCGGAGATTGTGCGTGTTCTCGATCGAGATCAGCCGCGTTCGGGGGAAGTGCGCGTCGTCCGGACGGATGGCGGCCTCGGCCTGCTCGGCCGTGAACACGCCGGTCGACGTGTCGATGAGCCGAAGCGAGGCTCGGCTGTGGACCGCGGGGCCGCCGCCCTCGAAGTTCACGGGGTGCGACATGGCTTCGATGATGATCTCGTCGCCGGGTCGGCTATGGATCGCGTGCGAGATGAGGTTGCACATCGTGCCGGTCGGCAGGAAGAGCGCGGCGGGCTTGCCGGTCAGCTCGGCGACCATCTCCTGCAAACGGTTGACGCAGGGGTCCTCGTGTTTCTGTTCGTCGCCGACTTCCGCGTGGGCGATGGCGTCGCGCATGCCGGGCGTCGGGCGGGTCTGCGTATCGCTGGACAGGTCGATCGGAAAGCGAATCATGGTATTGCCTCGTCTGGGAACGCGGTACTATAGGGTTGATGGGCAGCAACCGCAAAAGGGGCGGGAGGGGCAGGCGGTCGTGGACGCGGGGCAATCGCATTCTCGCGATCAGCGCCGTCCCGACAGGTCGATGATGAGAGCGGCGGCTGAAACGGCGCCGACCGTACGGATGGGCGTGCGAGAGCGGTGTAGCGGCCGAGTTCCTGCTCGGTCGGAGCGTGGGGAAGACGGACGACCGGGAGGTCGGCCGCTACGGGCGCAGGCAACCGTGAGCTGTCTCAAACCGGCGCCGGCCGTGCGAAGGAGCGTGCGAATCCGAGGCGCGGCCGACAAGGAGACTAGGCGATGATGAGAGGCGACTGGCGACGCAGATGGCTCGTGCTGGCGGCGATGACGATCGGCACGGCGATGCAGCTTTCCGCCTGCCGCGAGGAGCTGGCTCTGTTCGGGCTGCGCACGGCCTTCACCTCCGTGACCCTCCCGCTCAACCAGGCGATTCAGGCGTTTCTCCTTGGTTACTGACGGGGCCGGTTTGGCCGTCGGCGACGCGGCCGGCCTCCGGAAGGTCGTGCGGGCGTTGCACGGCCGGAACGGCGAGTCCTGAGACGAGGAAGGGGAGTTCTGTGCGCGGCGGAACCGTGACGCGCGCCAAGGCGCTCTTGGAGCGGGTCCGCAAGTACGCAAAGGCGGCGGGATACAGCAGCGGCGAGGAGTTCATCACGCACGCCCTGGAGAAGGAGCTTGCCCAACTCGACGAGGCCAAGGGCGAGGGCTCGGAGACGGATCCCGCGGTGCTGGAGCGTCTCCGCGGCTTGGGGTACCTCGAGTAGGCTATTGGGCGGGATTCGGGAGTTTGTCACGATGAGGGACGCCGATTGGACTGGGTGACGCGGGTCATGGTGGTTCTGGGCGACGCGGTGTTCGCCGGGTTGTCCGTCTTCTCGCCGGTCGTGGGGCTCTGGATCATCTCCGCGCTGATGGGCGTGGGGATGCTGCTGATCTGGCGGTACACCTCGAACCAGACGGCGATCGGCGACGCGCGACAGAAGATTGCGGCCAACCTGCTCGCCTCGCGGCTGTTCAAGGACAACCTGTCGGTCACGTTCGCGGCTCAGCGGCAGATCTTGTGGCAGGCGATGCGGCTGCTGGGGCTTTCCGTTCGCCCCATGCTCATCATGCTCGTTCCGTTCGTGCTGGTCATGGTGCAGATCGGTCTGCGCTATGAACACCGGCCGCTGAGGCCCGGGGAGGCGGCCCGACTCAAGGTCACGCTCAAGAAGGACGCCGCGAAAAGCGCCGCCGCGTGGAAGGGCGTCGGCGACCGAGTTTCGCTTCCAGACGGCATCGCCGCGGACGCCAACGATCCGTGCCGCGTGCCGGCCCTGCGGACCGTGGACTGGCGGCTGAAGCCGAGTCAGGCCGGGAGGTTCTCCGTCGTCCTCGGGACGGGATCGGACACGGTCGAAATGCCGTTGGTGGTCGGCGACGGATTCGAACGAATCAGCCGCCTCCGCGGCGGCGGGTTCCTCGATCGGCTGCTGTATTCGGCGGAGCCGTCGATCCCGGCCGGGTCCGTCTTTGAATCGGCCGAGGTGTACTATCCGGCGCGTTCCACGCCCCTGCTCTGGTGGGACGTGCATTGGCTGATCACGCTGCTCATCCTGTCGATCGTGTTCGCCTTTCTCTTCAAACCGTTCATCAAGGTGAACATCTGACGCCGACGCCAGTCCAAGGTCATCCAATCTGAAGAAGAACGCGCCTCAGATGTGGTCGAGCCGATAGAGGCAAGCCGCGGAGACGGGACGGTCTTTACCCGCGATCAGGCGGCAACGGGTGCCGATCCGGTTTGCGAAGTCCGCGATCAGGGCGAGCAGGATCGTCCATTGATGACCGATGATCTTCACGTTGCCGAGTTCAATCAGCACAATGCGGGGAAAGTCCTCGTCGCAGACGCCGGACAACAGAGCCAGGAGCGCGGCGAGCTCTTCAGGGTGAAGCGCCGATCCGAGAGGGCGGACCGACAGCGTTCCGCGAACGGAGGCGACGATCTGCCATCGATCGAGGAGATACCGCGTTTCTTCGCTGGCGGACTCGAGCCCTGCATCCTGTTTGCTGACGTTTGGCGGCGAAGCGCGACCGGTCTCGCATCGCATGGTCAGCCCCCTGTTGCGAGATCGTGCGGCCCGTCACGGATTGGGCCGGGCTCCGGTCGCTTGTGCAAGAACGGGGGAACCGGCGGTTCCTGTCGCACGGCAAGGCCTGGGAACACGTTGGCCTGTACGGGAACGCGCCGGCTCCGACGTTTCAAGGTTGCAGGATTCGTGCCGGGGCGGGGGGCGAGCGGCTGATTGTGCGGCGGAACGCCCGTAACCAACGGGTGCAGAGAGGGTAAGCGCCGTCGTGGTTCGCGGTGCAAGCCGGACGGAAGCGAGGCATCGATTCGTTGTCGCGCGATTTTGCCCGATGCGCTCGCCCGGCCGGCTGGGCGTTTTTCACCAGGTGGAGGCAGGACCGCCGGCGAGGCTATATTGTGCAGCGTGAAACAGACGCCGCTCATGCCTGTCGTCCTGGCCGTCAGCATCCTGGCGATCTCGACGGCCGCCTTGTTCATCAAGCTGTGCGATGCCGCAGGGCCGGGCGTCATCGCAGCGGCCCGGATGGGAATCGCCGCGGTCGCTCTGTTTCCCGTGGCGGGGGTCGTGCATGGCAGGTCGCTCGTTCGCTTGCCGCCCGGCTCGGTTGGCTACGTCGTGCTCGGCGGGATCTTCCTGGCGGCGCATTTCTACTTCTGGATTTCCTCGCTGAAACTCACGTCCGTGCTCAGTTCGGTCGTCATCGTGACGACGAACCCGATCTTCGTGGGCATTGCCTCGGATCTTCTCTTCAAGGAGCGCGCGGGGAGGCGGCTCGTCGCGGGCATCGCCCTCGCGGCGGTCGGCGGAGGCTTGATCGCGATGGCGGATGCCGGCGCGGCGGCCGGTTCGCTGCACGGCGACGTCTTGTCGCTGTGCGGGGCCGTCATGGCGTCCTGCTACTTGCTCGTGGGGCGGCACGTTCGCAGGAACGTGGATACGCTGTCGTACATCCTGCCCGTGTACGCCATCGCCGCGGCGGTCCTGGTCGCCGTCGCGGCGGTCAAGGGCGAGTCGGCCTTCGGCTATCGCCCCAGCACCTACGTCTATTTCCTACTGCTCGGGCTGGTTCCGCAGGTCATCGGTCACAGCGCGTTCAATTGGGCCCTGCGGCACCTCAGCGCGACGTTCATCGCCGTTTGCATCCTGGGCGAGCCGGTCGGCGCCAGTTTGTTCGCGTTCTTCGTTCTCAAGGAGAGCGTGACACCGGCCCAGGCTGTCGGGAGTTGTCTAATCCTTACTGGGATCTTCCTCGCGGCGCGATCGCAAGTCGGTAAAGGCTAGAGCGCTTTGCGCTTCTGAGTAGCGTCACACCCCTGCGGGCGACGCAGGTTTGCCAGCGGCGCTCAATCGGCTCATGCGTCGGCCTCAGGGGGCCGACGCTACGGTCTGGCGTAAATCAGTCTAGGAACGGTTCGCGGTTGCGTGCGATTCTGCGACGGGCAGCGGCCCGACTCCCGCTCGGCCGAGGCATGAAGGCAAGACGGCCAACCCGGAGTTTGGCCGCTACGATCGATCGCGACTCCCGCTTAGGCCTTCCACGATTCGGCGCGGCGTCAGGAAGACGAGCCAACGGCGACGGACGGGCCGCGACCAGGTTGCCTCGACGGCGGCGGCGTAGATGTCCAGTTGACCGTGATACTCCGCGGCTCGGGCGTCAATCGTCTCCGGCGAGACCGCGTCCGTCTTGTAGTCGATGATCTCCCAGCCCGATTCGTCTCCGATCATGCAGTCGACGATGCCCCGAACCAGGAGGAAGTCCTCCTGCGACATGGCGACGGCACCCCGGTCGTATCGCTCCGGGCCGACCTGGAGCACGAACGGCCATTCTCGCAGGACGCGCACGCCTGGAGATCGGAGTCGTCGTCCTAACTCCGTCGAGAAGAGCCACGCGACGGCGGCAGGATCGACCTCGTGCGCCTGTCGCGCCTCCAGGACCCCCGCGTCCGTCATCGTTCGTAGCTGGTCGCGCAGATCGGCCTCGTCGCAGGGCCGAGCCAGGTCCAGACGCTGCAAGAACTCGTGCGTCCATGTGCCGCGCTGCGTTGAATCCGCCGCGTCGGCTTCGCTCACGAAGGTCGGCCCTCGAAAGCGCCGATCCGTTGGCCGCTGGGCGTCGGAAGCACGGGAGTCCGGGGCTGAGCAAGTAGCCTGCCCGGCGAAGCGACGGCCAGTTTGTCTGGGCGACTTCGGCGGCGCTGTTTGTTGCGAGAGCGGCATGGCCGTGCCCGTTGAGATCGCCCACGGCGCGGCCGCCCACGGCGCGGCCGGCTCGTCGTCGTCCTGGCGGGTCTCCCAGCGGCGTTTCAGGATGCTGGCCGCGGCGACGGCCGGCACGCGCGTCAATCGCTCCGCCGGATAGGCGGCCGTCAACCGTCGTTGGATGCGCGCGATCATCGCCCGGTCGGCATCCTCGATGACGATTGCGGTCGTTGTTCTCGTCGTCGGCTGCGTTTGTTCCGCCGGCTCAATCTGCTCGATAGGCTTGGTCGATTTGGTTCGGTCCGCCGTCTCGATTGCCTTCGTCGCCTCGGTCGGGCCCGTCAGCACGGTCGGCTCGGTTGCGCCGGTCAGCCTGATCGGCTCAATCGTTTCCGCGTCGTCGATCGGGTCAAAACGCGACAACCGTTCCAATCGCTCGGTCACGCTGTCGTGTTGGGGCGGATCGATCGTCCAACGCTTCATCTGCGCTGCGTCGTAGGTTCTGACCGAGAACAGCGCCTCGGCCCCGGGAGCCCGGGCGTTGCCGCCGGCGTTGTCCAGGAGCAGACGTTGCGGCGGTTGACAGCAGACAGCCGGCAACACCCAATCCAGGAGGCTCCCGGCCGTTTGACGCATCAGCAGCGGCAGCGGGCCGTTGAACGCCGCATAGCGATCCAGATTGACCTGGACGTCTTCCAGCTTGCCCGTGCCAACGAGGATGAGCTGTTGTTTCGCCCGCGTCAGCGCGACGTACAAAACGCGCATCTCCTCGGCAAGCGATGCGGTCTTCGCGGCCTGGGCGACGAGCAGGTGCGGCAGCGTGGGGTATCGAATCAGCCGGTCGGCATCCGCCGCCTCCAAGGCAACGCCCAGGTCTCGGTCGAACAGGATCGAGCCTTGGCAGTCGCGCAGGTTGAATCGCTTGCCGAGGTCGGCCAGCACAACGACGGGGAACTCCAGGCCCTTGCTGCGATGGATGGTCATCACGCGGACGGCGTTTGCGGCTGCGGACGCCGCCGCCGGTGCTTCCAGTTCACGGTCCGCCTCGCGCAGGCCGTCGATGAACCGTAGGAACCGATACAGGCCTTGACGTTTGAAGCCGCTGAATTGCCGGGCGTACTCGTGCAGGCGCAGCAGGTTCGCCTGTCGCTGCTCGCCTTCGCGGAGGCCCGCGACGTACGCCAGGTAGCCGCTTTCCTCGTAGATTTCCCAGAGGACGTCGGCCAACGGCCTGCGGCGGATTCGCGCCCGCCAGGTGCGCAGTTGACTCCTTACGCCGCTCAATCGCTCGCGCAGAGCAGGATTTGCACCGTCCTGGGCGTACGCGCGGACTGCTGCGTGGAACGGCACGTGCGGTCCAATGCGCCGTGCGGCGACCCTGATCTCGGCCAGCTCCGAGTCGCTCATCGCGTCGCCGAGCAGCGGAGAACGAAGGACCGTTGCCAACGGGATATCTTGTTGCTCGTTGTCCAGGAGCGACAGAAGCGCGAGAACGTCCTGCACCTCCAAGGCGATGAAGAAGCCGCCGGACGAATCCGCATGAACGGGCACCTGTCGTCGGGCGAGGGCGCGGACGAAGAGCCCCGCGTGCGCTTGCATGGCGCGCAGCAGGACGACGACGTCGCGATAGGCGAAGCCCCGCTCCGAGACGAGCGTCTGGATGCGGTCCGCGACGACGTACGCCTCCCGCTCGATCTGCTCCCAATCGAACGCGTCGCCGGCCGCGCCTTCTCGTTGCGAGTCTGATGCGTCGTCATCGCTCCCGGCCTCGGCATCCGCGCCCGCAACCGCGGCGTTTGCGCCCTCGGCGTCGGGGCCTGACGTGGCGACGCGGGCCAACACGTGCAGTTCAACGGGCGGCGACGGTCGTTCGTGGCCTTCGGGCGGGCCGTTGGGGGGCGATTCGAGCCTGGCGCTCTCGTCGTAGTCGATGCCGCCGAATCCGGCCGTCATCAATCGCTCGAACACGGCGTTGACGGCATCGAGGACGCCCCGGCGGCTTCGGAAGTTGCGCCTCATGCAGATGACGCTCTCAGCCGGGCCGCATCCGTCGTCCTTCTGATGGACTCGCAGGGCGCCGGCGCGTTCCAGGAAGAGCTGCGGCTCCGCGAGGCGGAAGCGGTAGATGCTCTGCTTGACGTCGCCGACGGCGAAGAAGTTGCCTGTTTGATCCGGCTGGCGTTCGCGGCTGACGAGACGCAGGATGTCCGCCTGAACGCGGTTGACGTCTTGAAACTCGTCAACCAGGACGTGATGGAAACGGTCGCGCAGTCGAGCGGCGATGCCGTTGTCCGCGTCTCGCAGCAGGTTCAGCGTCAGGCGTTCGAGGTCGGCGAAATCGACGACGCCCAAGTCTCGTTTGGCCGATTGGTATGCCTCGCGGACGTCCGTCGCAAGCTTCAGGAACACGTCTAGGAACGGCCGCGAGCGGGCGATGCCCTCCGCCCAGTCTTTGAGGGAGAAACGTCCATAGGTATCGTGAAGCCGCTTCTTGAAAAGGTCGTCACGGATGCGCTTGCGCTCCTGCTTGGCGCCTTCGATGTACGCCTCGTCCTGGGTTGTCAGCGACTCGGCGGTCTTCCGTCGGCCCCCCGTCTTCAGCTTGGCGAACTCGAAGGTGCGAATCTGATCCTGGCAGACGGCATCGAACGCCTCCCGGCTCGGCGAAGCCCCCAGCGCCGACGCCCACGCGTGCAGGGCATCGGCGTATTGTTCAATCGATGCCCGCACGCCGCTTGGCGCAGCAAGGACGCCGGCTGCTCCCGCAGGCGCCCGGTCGAGAAACGCCGAGTAACCCTCGACGACCTGAAGTTGTTGCCGAAGCTCCGCCCGCAAGGCGTCCGTGGCCTGCTCGAACCAGACGTCCGACAACGCGCCAGTCGGGCCTGGCGCGCATCGAGCTCGGCAATCGGTCAGCCATGCGTTCGGATCGGGAAGCGAGGTCAGGAAGGCGTCGACCTCCAGGACGCGGTCGACGATGCTCTTCTCGTTGGAGGAACCGTAGGCGGCCAACAGGTCCAGGAAGACTTCGCCTGCCGCGTCATCCCGATCGGCGAACTGGTCAAAGACCTGGCGAGCGCATTCGGTTCGGAGAATCTCGGCCTCGTGGGCGTCCATGATCGGCGCCATGGGGTCCAGGTCGGCCTGGGCGAAGTACCGATTCAGCACGCGACGGCAGAAAGCATGGATCGTCGAAACCCAGGCCGTGTCGATCAACGCGAGCTGTTGGCGCAGCCATCGGTTGGTCGGGGCCGTGTCGAGCCGCTTTTGCAGGGCTTGGCCGATTCGCTGGCGCATTTCGGCGGCGGCCGCATCGGTAAAGGTCACGACCAAGACCTGATCGATGGAGCAAGGCGGCTGGGCATCGGCGACGAGATGGGCGCAGCGTTCGGCGAGGACGGCCGTCTTGCCGCTGCCCGCGGCGGCGGAGACGAGAACGTTCATCCCGACCGTGCGGATGGCCTGCTGTTGATCGTCGGTCCAGTCCCAGTCGCCCATGATGCGCTACTTCTCCGAACCCGAACGGTTGGTTGGCTCGTCCTCGCATTCGCCCGACAACGCGGCGAAGACGTCGCTGCGTTTCATCGATTGCAGCGTCCGGGCCTCTCGCGTGACGTACTCCATGCGGCAGACGCTGCGATACAGGCACGTGCCGCACGGCGTATCCGTCCCAAGGCGGGTTGGCCGGGCGGCGATGTCTCCGGAAAGCCAAGCCTCGCAGAACTCCGTCATCTTGCGGCGAACGTGATTGAGTAGCGCCGGCATCGTTTCGCCGCCGACGGCATCGGTTCGATCGATGTCGCCGGGCGAGCCGTCCTTCTTGCGTCGCACCGCGAAGACCTCGCTTCGGCCCGATTCCAGCGTCGGCTCCAGCCAATCCATCCAGTCGAAATCGACGACGCCGCGTGGTTGGAAGCCCTTGAGACGAGCATCCTGTTGCTCAGCGTCTGCCGGGTGCGCGACCTTCTCGAACGTCGTCAGCAAAGGCAGGTAGAACGCGCCGCCCGGTATCAATGCCGTCGGGACAGCACGGCGGCGGGACGAGTTCGAGGCCGACGAAACCCGTCGCGCGAAATCCGCACCGTGATCCCGAATCACCAGGAGGTAGGCGAGCAGTTGCAGGGCGAGCCCGTGATAGACTTCCTCGAGCTTCAAGCGCCGTCCGATAGAACGTTTGTAGTCAAAGACGACGGCAAGCACGTCCTCGCCGGCTTGCAGCAGATCGATTCGATCAATCGAGCCACGGACGAGAACCTGTCGCCCGGCGGACAGGCGCAGTCGCAGCGCCGGCAAGTCGGCGTCGGCGGCGTCTCCGAATTGCAGTTCCGCAGCGGCCGGCCGCAACGGCGTCTTCCCGAGGCCGGTCTGTTCCCCGGCGGCGGCCCGGCGCAGTTCGCGGCCGCCCCGTCGGATCAGGGCGCGCTGCTTGGGCGGCTCGAGGCGAAACGCTTCGGCATATTGCGGCACGAGCAGGCCGCAGAGGCGGTCGAGACTGGCGGCGATGCGGTCCGTCGGCATCTCCGCCAAGGACCCGCCCGACTCGGCCAACTCGTTGACGAACTGCTCCAGAACGAGGTGATAGAGCCGACCGAGGCTCAACGCGTCGATCTCGTGTCGCGGCCTGGGCTTCAGGGACAGACCGTGAGCTGCGAAATGCTGAAACGGGCATCGGGCGAAGGCCTCCAACCGCGTCACGCTTGTGCGATAAGGTGCCGGCCAAAGACCTGCCGTAGCGGCCGCCGTCAGGACTGCCGGTCTTGGCGGCGCGAGCGACGCCAACGCACGTCGCGTCGCCGACGTCGGCTCGCCGCCGGCCGTTCTCGCCCAGTCGTACAGCGCCATCCAGACGGCATCGCGCGCGGCTTCGCCCCGCGCGAGTTCGCGCACGCCCTCCTCGGCAGCGGCACCCGAGGCGTCTTCGTCAGCGCGCTCGCACCAAGCCCGCGCGCGTCGTGCGATCATGGCGGCCAACTGTCCCGCCGTACCAATTGCGTCCGGCGCGTCTCGCGGCAGCGTCTCAACGGGGGCTTCCGGTACGGCCGCCCGCAGATGCGCCAAGTAGGGCGAAGGCTGAAGGGCTCTGCCGGCTTCGTCGGTCTCGGCGTAGCTGACCCACAAGAACTGGCTGGGACGGGTCACGGCGATGTACGCCAGCATCCGTTCATCCAACAGTTGTCGGGCTCGCGTGCGGCTCAGTTCGACGCCGCAGCGGTCGAGCAGCGTTCGCTCCTCGTCACCCAACAAACCCTGATCCGTCGGGCGAGCCGGGAACTCCCCGTCGTTGAAGCCCAGCAGGAAGACGGCTCGGACCGACGGGTGCCGGCTCCGTTCGATGGATCCGACCAGCACCTGGTCGACCGTCGCCGGCGCCAGGGCAAGCGTGAACTCCGCCAGTCCGGCCTCGATCACGTCCGCGAGTTGGCGGCCGGTCATACGCTCGTCGCCCAGGGCGTCGACCGTCTCGTCAAACAGCTTGACCAGATCGGTCCAGGCGTGCTCATGTTCGGCCGCTTCGTCCAGGTCACCGCGTGCCACAGCCTCGTCGCACCAATTGCCGAGCTGTTCGGGGACGTTCAATCGCGTCAGCAGTTCGTAGAGTTGCTGCATCCAAGTTCGACCACTCGGCCGGCTCTGCTGCTGCGACGGCGCCGGCCACCAGTCGCCGATGATCTGACGCAAGCGACGGCGGGCGGCATCGACTGCCTGGACTTCTGGAGGCACGGTGGCTCGCGTCTCGGCTCGCACGGCGCCGCTCGCGGACGGCGCGCCCTCCGGCGGAGACTGCTTCTGCCGTCCTCGGCGGAACTCGCCCTCGTCCGACGCGTTTTCCATCGAAGGCTGCTTCCGCGGGCTTCGGAGGAAGTCGCTTTCGTCGGGCGTCAACGGATAGCGCCAAGGTTCGTCCCAAGATTCCGGCGAGACCAGCCCGTGCGCCAGGACGTAGTTCTCCAACGCATCCGCCTGTTCGTCGCTCAAACCGCTCAGCCCGCTCTTGAGCAACATCGCCACGGCCTCATCGAAGGGGCCTCCTGCTCGCATGGCCAGCACCGAGCGGACGAGCTGCACGAGCGGATGATGATGCGTCGGGCGACGACGATCGATGAAGAACGGGATGCCGCGGGTTCGCAGCGCAGCCGAGACTAGTTCGTGATAGGGTTCCAGGCTGCGCACGACGATGGAGACGTCGCGGTAGCGAAGGCCCGATCCGCCGGTCTGAACGAGATCGACCATCGCTTGCACCGCGGCCTCGACCTCGGTCCGGCGATCCGGAGCCGCGACGAGACGCACGCTCTGCACCGGCGACGAACCGCGCGCTGGCGACGGGCAGATTCGCGATCGAGACGATGCTGCGGCCTCGCGTAACGTGGCAGCCCGCGACAAGGGTGCAGCCGAAGACGGCAAAGACGGCGAAGACGAAGAAGATGACGAAGATGCCGTTGAAGACGCCGATTTGGGGGAGTCCGGCTCCCGCGTCGTGACCGGCGTCGCGAACAGGCCTCGCTCCAGGCCCGCCAGGATCGGCGCCGAGGCGAAGCGCGGCGGCGTCTCGCACGTGAGAAGGACGGGCGGCTCGATCGGCACGCCTGCCTCGTAGATCGTCCGCGCCAACGCAAACCAAGTCCGCTCCGTCCGAGCAAACAGCGACAGGTCGTCCGGTTGGGCGTCGAGGTCCCGACTTCGCCCACGCTCCGGGTCCAGCAGCAACGCGATGTCAACCTTGGCCGCGCGTTGGGCGATCGCCGCGACCATCCGCACCTGTTGGCGCGTCAGGCCGGCGAAGCCGTCAATCCAGACGTGCGCGCCGTCCAGCCAGCCGACGGCCTCCAACCGACTCCGCGCCAAGTCGAGGACGCCCTCCGGGTCCACGCGGCGCGATCCCAGATAGTCCAGGTACGCTCGATACAGCAACGCGAGGTCGTGCAGTCGCGTCGCCGACGGATCGTCCGTCTCCGATACGGCCGCCGCTCCCGTCTCCAGTTGTTCCGGCGAGATTCCCTCCTGAATCAACTCAACGATGGTCCCCGCGAGGGCCGCGATGACGCCGCCGCGGTCCGCGACCCTCGCCAGCTCGTTGAGCGACTTGCGATGCCGGCTCACGAGGTGCCGCAGCGCCATCTGTCGCCCCAACGGCGTCAGCGCGGTCGGCATCGGGCCGGACGCGTCGTTTAGGATTCGATGGGCCAATCGTCGAAAGCTGAGCACCTCGCAGCGGCCCAGCACGCGGGCCGGCGACATCGCCAGGAGGCCCCGCTCCATCTGAAGCCCCGCCTGTTCCGGCACGAGCATGACCAGCCGCGGCCCCTGCGTCAGGCTGTCGGCCAGGGCGCGGACGATCTGCGTCTGACATCCGTGCGTCTTGCCGCTGCCGGCGCGCCCCGCGATGAGCCTGACGCTCACGGTCTGCCTCCCAGCCACCGCGCGGCTGCGCGAAGTTCATGAAAACGTGCTGCGTTGCATGCTGTACGGCCGCGTACGCTCATTTAGAATGCTCGGCTGGGAAATCGTCAAGGAAGGGCCCCGCATTGCCCCCTGCTACGCAGACAGCCGCTTTTCAATGGCCGGATTGGTTGGTCTATTTCGGCCAATTCAAGACTTATTACATCCTTCTGATCGCCGCCGCCGTCGTGACCGCCGTCGTCACGCCCGCCTATATCCTCGTCGCACAGCGGCTCGGCTGGGTCGATCGCCCGTACGGGCGGAAGCAGCACGAACGGGCGACCGCCACGATGGGCGGCCTGATCGTCTTTGCGACGGTCTTCGCCGGCGCGATCGTGGCGATGAACCTCGACAACCTCGTCGGCCAGATACTGCGGGAGAAGGCTCGGTCGATCTACGGCCTGATCGCGTGCACGTCCTGCATGATCCTGCTCGGCATGATCGACGACCGTCATGCCGTCCGACCGCGCGTCAAGCTCCTCGTACAGGCCGTCGTGGCGATGGCGGCCATCCTGTTGGGCTTTCGGATCGAGGCGGTCACGCTGCCCTGGTACGACTCCGTCGTTTTGCCGGCCGGCTTCGGCGTCGTTCTTTCCTTGCTTTGGATCGTCGGCGTGACCAACGCGATTAACCTGTCTGACGGTCTAGACGGCCTCGCCGCCGGCATCTGCCTCCTTGCCTCGACCGTCAACGCCGTCGTCGCCGTCTATCTCGGCAACCATTACATGACGGTGATGATGGTCCTGCTCGCCGGGGCGCTCTTGGGGTTCCTGCGATACAACTTTCATCCCGCGAGGGTTTTTCTGGGCGATACCGGCTCGCTCGCCTTGGGCATGTACCTGGCGCTGGCGTCGCTGCACTCCGCGCAGAAAGCCCATACGGTCGTCCTGATCCTGATCCCCCTGTTCGCGCTGGGCTATCCGATCTTCGACACGCTGCTCGCCGTCGCCCGACGGATGGTGCGCGGGCAGCCCCTGTTCGCGTCAGACCGCGACCATATTCACCATCGCCTGCTTCGGCGCGGCGGCACGCCGTCCAAGGCGGCGATGCTGATCTACGCCGCCAGCTTCCTGGTGTCGCTGCTGTGCATCGCGGCGATGACGGCCAACTATTTCGCCCTCGGCGTCGGCGTCACGGGCGTTCTCGTCATGGTCCTATTCAGCGCACGCGTGCTGGGCTATTTGGAATGGGGCGGTTGGCTGGCGCGGTGGTCCGGGCGAGAAGAGACGAAGGTCCTGCACGCCGCGGCCCATCTGGCGCGCCTGAAGATTCAGCAGGCCCGCTCCTCGCAGCAGCTTGTTCAGGCGCTGTCGGTGATCGCCTCGGAAATTGGATGCCGGCGCATCGTGCTGTTTCTTGGCAACGATCAGGCAAGTTGGTCGGCCGCTCCCGACGAAGCGCGGACCGACGCCGCGACTGTCCGGACGGAGATGGCCGCGGCGCCAGCCGACCCGGATGCAGCGAGGGCGGATGCCGGCGAGGCCGCTGCGACTCGTTCGCCGGATGATTTTCGTTGGTACGAGTTGTCCTTGGAAGACGGCGGTCATATCCGGTTCGCCTTCCCTTCCGAGGCGGCGCTCGATGCGGAGAAACAATGCCTGGTCGAGGAACTGGCCCGGCTGGCCGCCGACCGGCTGGCGACTTGATCCGAGCCTGCGCCGTCGGCGGGGCTGTTCTCTCGAACCGGGCCCTGCTGCTGAAGCATGTTTCGCCCAGGCAGTCCGCCGCGAATCCGCGCCCGACGAAGACGATGTTCTTGAAGAGCCGCCCGAGGTCTTGCAGCATGGGTCGAACCCGCCGCCGCATTCCGCTCAATCCTTGCGACTACCTCTACTACGCGCACAATGACCTGATGCGGCGTCGAGGCCAAGGCGGCAACGTCGGCGTTTTGACGCTGGAGGCCGAAGGTCGGGCAGACCCGGAACGCATCCGCAACGCGATGGCGGCGGCGATGCGGGTCCATCCGGTCATGATGGCCCGCCTGCGCGTTTCCCTTGTCACGGGAAGGCCTTATTGGCAAGTTCCACCTCAGCCCGCGGATGCGGCCCGCCAAGCCGTGGAGCGCGCCTATCTGTACGAGGATTTGCGAAACGAACCCAACTGGCGGGACCGTCTCGAGCGCCTCTGCCGGGCGCGCAACGTCATGGCATGGGACTTTGATGCCCCGCCGGCGTTTCGGTTGGAGCAATACGACTTGCCCGGCCATCAAACGCGTTTCTGTTATCGACTCCCCCACGCAGCGACCGACGCACAGGGCATTCAATGGTTCTTCGCCGAAATCCAGCGACTCCAGTCCGTTTCTCTGTCGGAACAGGCCTGCGTGACTCGGTTCGCGTCAGACAGCTCGTCTCAGACCTCGACGGATGCGGCGACGCAGGATAGCGCCGCAGCGGCCGGACCCACGCCTGATCTTCTTCCCGACGATCAGCCTTTTGACATCCTCGCGGGCCTCTCATTGCTGCGGAGGGTCGAATCAGCGAGGCGAGCGCTCGCGGCCGGGCGCGATGCAGGCCGTCTGAACATCCGCTCACTGCGATCCCCGCCCTATCCCCGGTGTTGGCAGCAGCAATACGTGCACAAATGCTGGCAGCCGGATCAGGTTCGACAGATGCGCGAGATCGCTCGACGACGGGCGCCGCCGGGACCGTTTCATCACGCACGGTTTCTCGCGGCGTGCGTCTTTCGGGCGCTGCACCGCCTGTATGCGGAAAACGGCGTGCGATCCGATGGGTACATGTTGCCGTTCCCGGTCAGCGTGCTGGCGTTCGCACAGGACCACGCCTTGGCCGGCCGGCGTCCGATTTCAGGCAACTACCTTGTGTCGCCTACGCTGGTCGTCGCGAAGGATCTTGTGACGGACAAGCGGCGGCTCGGTGAGGAGTTGTCCCGGCAGGTGGAGCGATACATCGCCGGGCGCGTCTATCTCGGGCAATGGTCGGCCATCTGGTTGGCGTCGCTGCTGCGGACGTCGATGTACCGCTGGCTGCTCCGCCTGCCGCTGGGCTTGGAGACGCTTTCGTCGGGTTTCTCGTACTTCGGGACGATACCCCACCGCCTTCGGTCGATCTGCGGGGCGAGAGTCACGAACCTCTGGGCTGCCGCGCCGATGGCCATGCCGCCGGGATTGAACCCCATCTTCACGAAGTACGAGAGCCGGCTCAATTTGGTGTTGTCCTGGCCCAGCCCCGCGATTCCCGACGACGTGGGCTATCGCTACGCCGACCTCATGGAGGAGGAAATTTTCGCCGCGGACTAATATTACAGTTGCGCTTCGCAGCGCCGTCGTCACGGTCGTGTCAGGAACGCCGTTCTTCTGGTTTTGCGAGCGCCGCTTATCGCCCGAAAGCACCGATGCGCGACTGTAGTACAAGAAAGAGTCACGGCGGCGTGCGGCTTCGCGGCGCGCTGCTGGCCGACGCTGCACACGCGCGCATGGAGAAGAAGGTCGAGGTGCGGATTGAGGTTGACAGCCGCAGATGCCCCCTCACCCTGCCCTCTCCCCCGACGGGGAGAAGGAATTGCGGCGACGTGCAGGTTTGCGCGCCGACTCGATTGGAGCAGAGATGAACCGACGGATTCGCCTGAATCCCTGCGACTACTTCACGCTCGGCCGGCACGTTCGCCTGCTTCGTCAAGGCCAAGGCGGGAACATCGCCTACATGGTGCTGGAGATTGACGGGCGCGTGGGCGTCGAGGAACTCCGCCGAGCCATGCGCGACACGATCCTGACGCACCCGGTTCTGCTCGGCGGTCTGCGATACGCCGTAACGACCGGCCGACCTTATTGGCGTCTGCCGCGCGACGCCGAGGCCGCGACGCGAGCCCGGGACCGCGCCTGGTTTCGCTATCTGGACTTGCGGAGGACGGAGGGCTGGGAAGACCAACTCGAAGAAGCATGGCAGGGCAACTACGCCGCGGATTGGGACTTGGCGAACGGACCCCTCGTGCAGTTGGAGTATTACGACCTGCCGCGAGATCGGACGCGGCTCTGTTTGCGATGGCCGCATTGCTTCATGGACGCGGAGGGCGCTCAGTTGCTCCTGGCCGAGATCGAGGCGCACCTGTCCGGCACGGCTGACGCTCGTGCGTCTGCGGGGGTGCGGGGAGCGCCCGGGCTTGTTCAGGGCGACGAGGGTCGCGAGGACGCTTGCGACGGCGCGGACCGGGCGTCGGCTCGCGAGAATGCTTGCGGTGCCGCAGACCGGACGTCGGCTCGCGGCAGTTCCCTTCTCGAACAGGAAGGCGACGGCATTGACGTGTTGGCGGGACGTTCGTTCTTCGAGAAGGTGCGACTGGTCCGCGACGGTTTGGCCGGCAAAGAGTCGTCTCAGAAGGACGAGGAGCCCCTGACGTCAGTCCAGGCGCCGGCGCCGCGAACGGGCGGTCGTGAAACGGCGCCCAAGCCGCCCGACGAGGAGATGGTCGTGCGCCAACTCGTCGCCGATCCGCCGCCGGCTTTCATGGAGCATCGCGCCCTGCATCGCTTCTTCAGCCCTGAAGAGGTTCGCGCGATGCAGGATCGTGCCAAGGCCGTGGCGCCGCCTGGGCCGGCCCTGTATGCCCGGCACCTGGTGGCTTGCACGATTCGCGCCCAGCATCGGCTCTATCAAGAACGGGGCCTCTCGACCGACGCCTATCTCGTGACGTTTCCGGTGCGCGTTGCGTTGCCGGGCCGTTCCGGCCTTAGCCGTCACAAGCGGCCTTTTGTCGGCAATTACTTGGCCTCGGTCATCTTGTGCGCGCGGCGCGAAACGGCGGACGACCGGCGGGCGCTCGGCGACGCCATCCTGCGGCAGATCAACGATTTCCAAGAAGGGCATGGAGACGTGCAGCAATGGGCTTTGATGTGGGCGGCGGCGTTTTTGCGGCCCTCGATGTATCAACTGGTCTTCCGCGTCTCCCTGGGTTTTGAGCGGCTGACTTCGGGTTTCTCGTACTACGGCGAGGTCGTTCGCCCCCTGCGGAGCTTCGGAGGTCGGCCCATCGTCAATTTCTTCGGCGGCGGCCCGCTGGGCTCTCCGCCTGGCCTCAATCCGGTCTTCAGCAAGTTCGCCGATCGGCTCAATCTCTCGCTGACGTGGAACCGGCCAGCCATCGCGGACGACGTGGCGAAACGATACGCCGACTTGATCCGGCAGGAAGTCACGGCAGACGGTTGATCGATCGGAGCCGCAGCGCACGATCAATTGAGCTTTCTCAAATCGATCTTCAAGGCCTCCATCCGGCGGTAGAGGCGGCTGCGAGAAATGCCCATGAGCTGTGCCGCCTTGTTGCGTTGCCAGCCTGCAGCCTTCAAGGCTCGAAGGATGGCCCTTCGTTCAAAGTCAGCCATGAGCGGATCGAGTCTGTAGGTCGCGCTCTCCCGTGCCTCGCAGTCGCCACGTTCGGCATCCCGCTGTCCCGAAGCGTCTGAGCAGCATCCAGCGGGGCCGCCGTCTACCTCCGCCGAGGAACACGCCGAATCGGGTGCAACGGGTCTCATGGAGGAGCCCGGTGGATGGCTCCCGCGGTCTTCGACCGATCGAGCTTGGACCTGTCTTGCCATCGCGGCAATCTCTTGTCTCAGTTCGTGCTCCTTGGCCTTTGCTTCGGTGATGTCTCGGACGACGGCGAGAACATAGGCCGGCTCGCTCGAGCCATTCGCCACCGTCGTATAGATGGTCTCGATCCAGCACTGCGAGCCGTTCTTGCGACGGATCAGCAACCGTTGACGAGCGCTCTGGCGCGTCCCCTCGAAGAGGCTCTTCGTGGGACACAGCGCGTTGGACAGCGGTCGACCGTGCTCGTCCCGGCAGCCGAGCACCTCGAAGCACGGACATTCCGCGTCGGCGATTTCGCTGCCTTGGAAGCCCGTGATCCGCTCCATCGCCTCGTTGAAAAGGACGCAGCGGCGATTTCGATTGATGAGGAAAACGCCGTCCAACGCGTTGGCCAGGAGCTGGTCCACGGAGATCGCGAGATCAGAATGGGGTAAAGGCGTGTTCGCTTTCATGGATCAGTCCTCCCGGGTCTTCGGAGCCCCGTCTTGCACTCGGTGGCGAACTCCAATGCCCGCCGGCCTCGCGGGGAGCGTGCCGAGTTCGTCGCTGTCTTCGGGGATGGCCGTCATCATCCCCGGCGCCGGTCGTGCTGAGCCTCGCCCGTCCCCAGCCCAACATCCGATTGTAGCGCCGGTGGAACGGCACGGCAGGCGGGAGGCTTTCCGCATGATCTGATTAGATCATGGCGCTCTCGACGCCGCAGTTCGTCCAGGGCAAACTAAGGCGGCACGTGGTGGCGGGCCACGATGCGCCGTGAACCGGCTCGCACCAAACCGACCATGCGATCTATGTATGGATTACTCTCTTGCGAAGTCCGCCTGCATGGGCGGAGAGCGCGTTCGGGGTAGGCTGTGGAGATGCAAGGCCGATGCCGCTTGAAACCGGAATCAACTGGAAAGAGGTCGATGCCATCCTTGAGCTTGCCCGCCGGGAAGACCTCGGTGACGTCGGCGGCGACCTGACCTCCTTGCTGCTGCCGGAGACGTCCTACCACGCGACGGGAAGTTGGAATCTGACGGTGCGACAGAACGGCCGGTTCTGCGGAGGCGCTATTCTCCCGCGTCTGCTGGGGCGGTTGGCGCCGGAGGTGATGCTCGACTGGTTGAAACCTCGCAGCGACTTGGAGTCGGCGGCGGCGGGCGAGGCGGTCGCCCGGTTGTCGGGCCGCGTCTGCCAGATGCTGGCCGCCGAACGGACGATCCTGAACTTCCTGCAGCGTCTCTCGGGCGTCGCGACGTTGACCAGCCGATTCGTCGGCGCCGTCGCGGGCACCCACGCCAAGGTCTACGACACGCGGAAGACGACGCCGGGCCTGAGGACGTTGGAGAAGTACGCGGTTCGCTGCGGCGGCGGGCACAATCATCGCATCGGCCTGTACGATGCCGTGCTGGTCAAGGACAACCATCTGGCCGGCATTCCGACGGGCCGTCTGGCGCATACCGTGTGCGAGATGCTCGCC
>CAZERK010000010.1:18519-20042 GCA_964514515.1 uncultured Planctomycetaceae bacterium | reverse complement strand
GCGTGGACTTCCCTCCCAGGACGGCACGCGCAACGAAACCCCAGGCCGATTACCACGCCCTTGATAGCCAGAACCGCTCCCACCGCGCCCATCAACCGGCCGTCGAGTCGATCCTGCCATCGAGCGCAGCTCCCCAGGCCGGGGGGACACCCGAAGACGCGAACCTCAACGATGCCGCCAACCGTGTCCTTTTCCTTCTTAGCCGCCTTGATGGCATCCAACATCCGAGAGCTTGCTTGTGCGTCCGGGCAATAGACTTCGCTCGCATCTCGCCAGGCACGCAGCGCCCTCGCCGTGCAGTCCGTTGGAACGTCCGCCGCCTCGGCGCCGATTTGGACCACGAAGCCCGCCGCCTCGATCCCAAAGGCGGCGAGCAACTGACTCGCCACCGCTCCGGCCGCCACGCGAGCAGCGGTCTCCCGGGCGCTGGCACGCTCGAGGACAGGGCGGCAGTCGGCCGTCAACCATTTCATCGCGCCCGCGAAGTCCGCGTGGCCGGGGCGTGGCCGGCTGATCTCGGGGGCGGCGTCAATCCGGCAGTCCCGATTGGCGATCCGCATGGCGAGCGGCGACCCGATCGTGGTGCCCCGATGCAGGCCGCTCAACATCTCGACCTCGTCATGCTCGATCGCCATCCGTCCGCCGCGTCCGTAGCCGCCTTGGCGCCGGCGCAAGGCGGCGTTGACGTCGACCACGTCCAGCGGCAATCCGGCGGGCAAGCCCTCCACGATGGCGACCAGCGCCGGCCCATGCGATTCCCCAGCCGTTCGGTAGTCCAATCGTGGCATCGCCACACCTCGCTCGCCTTGAGCCCCCAGGGGCGGAATACCGTACCGCTGTTGGCGTCGTCCGCGGCCTCCGGCACCGTCGCTTCACGGTACGTCCCGGCGTTCTCCTTGCAGAAGCCGCGTCCGTTTATCGGTCTGGTGTCTCAGCTTCCTGCCATCCTCCAACAGCGTCAAGGGATATCGCCCGTAGGCCGATCAAGACGCAGGACAATCGCAACAACGCTCTGCTCATCCGGCTGGCGTGCCCTGACAGAGCCGTCCGCCGCGGCGGATGAGCGAGCGGACACCGCGAGGGACCCAAGCCCGTTGTAACGCGGTTGAGGTGCTGTTTGCGACAGCGACTCTTCCGCCAAGCGAGACGCGCGCCAACGTAGAGCGCTCCCCGGGAGTATGCCATGACCATCCAGGCCCCACCTGAGCCATCCCGAACCCGACCGACGGGAGCCCCGTCGTCCGCCACATCTGCCGAGGTTCCCTTCGTTCCGAAGCCGCCTGCGACCTTCCAAGAAGCAGGGCTCGATCCGGGCATCGTGGAGGCCCTGATTCTGAAGCATCTGATGGCGGTCGGCTCGGCTTCCGGCGCGGATATCGCCCGCGAACTGTGCATGCCGCCGGAGCCCATCCTGGACTACCTCGCAGCGCGCAAGCAGCAACAGATCGTGATACACGTCGGCGCCGCCACCATGGGCGCCTTCCTCGGCATCCTGAGCAAGATCGGATATTTCCGCGTGAGGC
>CAZERK010000010.1:6938-18509 GCA_964514515.1 uncultured Planctomycetaceae bacterium | reverse complement strand
CCACCATGGGCGACTTCCGGTACGCGCTGACTGATACGGGGCGAGACCGGGGGCAGCGGTTCATGATCGAGTCCATGTATGTCGGCCCGGCGCCGGTCTCCGTTGACGCCTACATCCGTGCGGTCGCGGCCCAGTCGATTACGCGGCTTCGGCCCGGCGAGGAGCACCTTCGCGACGCCTTCAGCGACTTGCTCATCTCGGAGGACATGTTCAACACGTTGGGCCCGGCCATCAACTCGGGTCGCGGCATGTTCCTCTACGGCCCGCCGGGCAACGGTAAGAGCAGCATCGCGGAACGCATCACGAAATGCTTCGGCGACGACGTGTACATCCCAAGGGCCGTCATCGTCGACGGCCTTATCATCAAGCTGTTCGATGCGGCGGTCCATGAGGAAATACCTCGAAAGCGCGACTCAATCATCAAGCAGAATCAGATCGACGAGCGGTGGGTCAAGATTCGACGGCCCACGGTCATCGCGGGCGGCGAGCTGACCATGGACGCGCTCGAGGTGCAGTACAACTCGACGGCCAAGACCTGCGAAGCCCCGCTTCAGATGAAGTCCAACTGCGGCACGCTGGTCATCGATGACTTCGGCCGGCAGCGCATGGCGCCGATCGAGTTGCTTAACCGCTGGATTGTGCCGTTGGAGAAGCGGCACGACTTCCTCGCCCTGCCGAATGGAAAGAAAATCCGCATTCCGTTCGACCAACTCATCATCTTCTCGACCAACCTCGAGCCCAAGACGCTGTGCGACGAGGCGTTTCTCCGCCGCATTCCCTATAAGATCAACATCGCGGACCCGACGGAGGAGCAGTTCCGCGCCTTGTTCGAACTGGTCGGGCCGAAGCTCGGCATCCAGATCGACGAGTCGGCCCGCAAGGCGGTCGACTACCTGATCGAACGGTATTACCGACGGCAGAATCGACCGTTCCGCTGTTGCCAGCCGAGAGACTTGCTCTTGCAAGTGCGCAACCGGTGCCTCTACCTGGGGCGCCCGACGGAGCTGACGGCGGAGATGCTCGACAACGCCGTCGCGGTCTACTTCACCGTGATGTGACAACGACGAGGGCGATGGGCTCCATCCTGCTTGGCATCGGTTGCACGCCCCGGCGAGAAGGCGGCTGCCCCGAGGTTTATGCAGGGCAATCGCATTCTCGCCGTGTCGGCCGCGCCAGCACGAGTCCGAACAGAGCCGTCCCGACAAGTCGGGATGAGGGAGCGGTTTGTGTGCCCAGCGCGAGGATCGCTCCCCCGATCCGCCGCGGCGGACGGCTCTGATTGCGAGATTGAGATTGCCTGGGTTTATGAGACCCCGGATGACCTCGTTTGACAGCTTTCGCCAACGCCGCTAGTCTTTCCGGTTCGTAGGTGGGCAGAAGCAGACCCTTCGCCGGTGTTGGGTCCGTGCAAGAACCTCTGTAAGACGATCGGTTTGCCATGAACCTGCGAGTCTTGCTGCTTGCCGGGCTTCTGCTGACGCTCGTCGATACGGCGGGCTGCAAGAAGGAGCCCAGCGGGCCCACGATCCTCGACCGCCGGGCCCAGTCCTACATTCCCGACGTACCCGTTCCCGAAAAGTTCGAACGGGATGAGCGGAAATCGAATTACACGGTGACGGCCGGCTCCCGCGTCATTCACGACGTTTATCTCGGCGGGGAGGCGGCCTTGGCGGTGAGGAACTTCTATCAGCATCATATGCCGGGCTACGGTTGGGAACTGCTTGACGAGAAACTCAGCAACGCGGTGTACAACTTGACGTATCGCAAGGGGCAAGAGCGTTGCGAGATTCGGATCGAGCGGACGCCCAAGGGCTCGTACGGCACGAGGACGCAGATCAGCGTTACGATTCAGTCGCAGGGCGGGTCTTCGAACGTGCCGGCCTGACGCCGCCTGCGGAAAGCATGACTCGATGAAAACGGAAAGACGACAAGACCTCCGCACAAACGAACTGTCCGAGCAACTGGCCGACATCGGCGAATACGTCAAGCGCAACGCTATCGTGCTCACGATCGTCGTCGTGGCGGCTGCCGTGCTCGTCATCGGCGGGCTGGCATATGCCCGATCGCAGCGAAACCTCCTGACGGACGCCTGGAATCACCTCAACCGGGCAGATGCCTCCACCGACGTGGCGACGCTCGTGGAACGATCACAATCGGTTGCCGAGCAAAACGTCGATCGCACGCTGACCGAAACGGCATTGCTGAACGTCAGCGCTCTGTGCCTGCGTGAAGACGCCCTCTCTTCTCCGGACGGCCCGGCTGACGCGGCCACCCCTGCGCCGACTGGATCGACGATCGACTGGGCGAAGACTGCCAAAGAAGCTGCTTCACAAGTCGTCGAGCGGTTCCCGGATGATCCCGTGGCCGCCGGTCAGGCGATGTTGACCCTCGGTATCCTCGCCGAGAATCAGGGCGACTTCGAGCAGGCCCGCTCCTGGTATCAGAAGATGCTCCAGGACGAGAGGATCGCCAGTCTGCCGCTGCACCGGCAGGCGCAGTATCGGATGGCGGGCATTGAACGATGGTCGATCCCCGTTGAGTTTCCTCCGCCCCTGATGACCGTTCCCCTTCCGTCCGAGACGGACTCCTCGGCGACTGGCGCGGCGCCGGGGCAACGTCCCGGTAATCGCCCGGCGGCGGCGCAAGGCGGCCCTGCACCAGGCGCCGCACCTGGAGTTCAACCTATGCAGCCGCCTCTGAACACGGGCAATCGAGCGCCGGCGCGACCGGCGGGACAGCAGAATCCGTAGCGCCGGCTTCGGGAAACGGGGGGCCGATCGATTGGCCAGACCGGCAGGAGCGTTCGACCGGCGAGGTTGTCATTGCCCGGGCGGGCTTGGGCCTGCGGCTTGACCGCAAGCAGCCACGCGTCGCACCAAGCGATCCGTGACTTTCGGACGGTCGATGGCGGACTGGGTGGGGCAAGTCTCTCCGAGGTCGTGGCGGAGCGAGAACGAGTAGGACGATCGCGCGGCAGTCGGCGGTCTAACTGAAAGCGACACCAAGAACATGCGCACTGAGAGCCTGAAGACGCGGGGGCTGCACGCCAGCGTCCGATTCGCGCCGCGAGCGAACCTCGACAAGGAACACAAACAGCGGTTCCAGGCGAAATGCAACGAGGGATTCGATTGGCGGCGCCAGGAATACGCCCAAAACGCGTGGCAACTCCTGAGCCCGCAGGCGGAGGGCGACCCGCGCAGCCAGATGAAGTTCACCGTCCAGCCGGACGCTGTGAGCTTCGAGGACTACTTCCCCACGGGTCCGCTCGATGTGTACATCGACAACCTGAAGCTCGTGTTGGACTGCGTGGCGAACGTGTTTAGTCCTCGCGCGATGATCGGCTCGGCCGCGGCCGTTCGTTTGACCGCGCAGGCCGATGGGGACGATGCCCGCCTGTTTCTCGGTCAACGCTGTCTGAAGTTGGACGAACATCTCGTTGCCTTGGGCCGCCCGGTCCATGCGGTCGGATTGCGGCTGCTGATGCCCCCGCTGGCGGGAGACGGCAAGCCTAACTGGCAGGTCGAGATGAAGGTCGAGTCGCTTGTGGAGGATGTTCGGCAGCTTTACATCGAGGTTGACGCCCGTTGGGCGCACCCGGTCGACTGGAATCCCCAGGCCATCGCGGACCGCGTTAAGACGACCTACGATTTCGCCGTGACGCACGTCGCCGACTTCCTTCGCAGCCTGGGCTCGCTCCCCCCCACGACGCCGTAACGAGACCCTCCTCACAGCTCGTGCCCCACGACGCCGTGACGAAACCGCTGCCTGCTGCAGAAGGGGACAGTCACCTCGTTGGCTGCCGTTCGCGGCATTGCCAGCCGCGCTCGGCTCGGAGCCCGTCTCCGCTTGCCACGTTGGAGCTGTCATGAAACGCCGCTCTGCCGCGACGTCGCATCCGCAACCCTGTCTCCGCGGTACGTCGTGCCTCGCCACGTCACGGGGGACCTGCCGCCGACCCGACGAATCGCGTTGCCCAACATTCCGATCGCGAGGGCGGCGCCGACGGGATAGATCAGCCCGTAGGCGGCCCGCGAGTTGTTGAGCGCGTAGAACCGCATCATCACCGTGGCTTCCAGGGCGTACGCCGCGACGGACGCGACGAACAGCGCCTGCCAGGCGGCCGGCGCCGATCCCGACCCCAGCAACGCGACGGACGACGCGATCAGCGCGACGAGCGGCAGCAGCCCGAACACCGTGACCGTCGCGATGGACAGGAGCAGCCGTCGGATCGCGCCGAAGCAACCGTAGAAGATGCGGCTCCAGCCGGACCAAATCTGCCCGAACGTCGAGTACATGCGGACGGAGTACAGGTTGCTGTTGGAGACGACCATCAAGCGCTGACCGGTCTGCTTGGCGAGGCGCGCCAGATGGATGTCCTCGTTGACCTGCGTCTTGACGACCTCGTGCCCGCCGATGGCCTCGTAGCACGACCGCCGCATGAGCATGAAAGCTCCGTTCGCATAGGCCGCCGGCTTGGTCGGATCGTTCACCTTCATCGGGTTGAACCAGATCATGAGGATGCCGCTGCATGCGGGCTGGATCAGCCGTTCCCAGAAGCCGTGGGCCTGATGCACGGGCAAGACCGACAGGAAATCGGCCTGATGCTCCAGCGCGAACCGCATGGCGATGGTCAGCATCCGCGGCGAGGCAAACTCGCAATCCGCATCGGTGAAGCAGAGCCAATCGGCGCGCGCCCGGCCCAAGCCCTCGCGCATCGCGTTGTTCTTCCCGAACCAGCCCGGCCGCAGCTCCCGCACGTGCACGGCCGTCAGCCGTTCGTCTTGTCGGGCCAGGTCGTCGATGATCTCGCCCGTGCGGTCTGCGCTGCGGTCGTTGACGGCGATGAGCTGCAGGTTGGGATAGTCCTGGGCGAGCAACGACCGCAGGCACGTCCCGAGATTGGCCTCCTCGTCCTTGGCGGCGACCAACATGCTCAAGGGCGGCAGGCCGTGCCCGTCCCGCTCGTACATCCGGTCGTGCAGCGGCGAGAGCTTGGAGGCGGCCCGGCTGATTTGCAGATGCCGACTACCCCAAACGACCGCTGCGAGGACGGTCGCCGCGAACCAGAGCCATATCGAGCCGGTCATCCGATCCTGCCTGCTCCCCCGGCCACCTTCAATAACAGCGCTCTATCGCGAACCGCGCAGCGGCCGACTGCTCGAAGCTGCGTTTCCTGCGGACAGGCCAACGGACGTCAACTCGGAGCTGCGTTGTCGCGCCGCCTTCGCTGCGGCTCCTGAGCGCGCCGCATTCCCCGCCGCCATCGCTCCCGAGATTCAGGCGACGTGCGCCCGCATCAGCATCGCCAGGATGACCAACAGGGCCGCGATCTGGAGCAGTTCAGCCCAATGCCGCCGCAACCGCACCCGCAGCAACTGAATCGTCACGTACCTGCGGACGATCGACGTCGTCCGGCCAGGCCCGCTCAACTGCGCCGCGATCCGCCACAGCGAACGCCCGGTCATCAACGTCACGTAGACGGCGCAGACGACAGTCAAGAGCAATCGCCAAGACTCGAAGAGATCGCGGCGGGGGACGTTCAAGGTTCGGCCTCTGGCTCCCGGCCCGCGGCGCTGATGAGCCCCTCAAACAGGCCCCGGCCGATGCGGATCATGGTGGCGCCGGCTTCGATGGCCGCCTCAAAATCGTCGGTCATACCCATCGACAGCTCCCGGAAATGCGGACCGACCTGCCGCTCGCCGGACAGCTCGACTTGGATGGCGCGGAGCCGGTCGAAGCATAGTCGTAACTCGATGGGCGAGGCGGCCAGGGGGGCCATTGTCATCAGTCCACAGAGCCGGATGCCGCGCCAGGCGTGCAGGTGTTCGAGCAGGTGCGGCACGGCGCCGACGGCGATGCCGAACTTGCTCTTCTCGCCGCTCGTGTTGACTTGCAGCAGGATATCGACGACGCGTCCCAGCTTCTCGGCATGGTGGTGCAGGTCTTCCGCCAGGCGCAGGCTGTCAACGCTGTGGATGAGTTCCACCCAAGGCAGCACCATCTTGATCTTGTTTCGTTGGAGATGGCCGACCATGTGCCAGCGAGGCCGCACCATCGCGCCGTCTCGCCGGCCTCCCGCCAGGATGCCGCGTCGCTCGTTAAGTTCATGGATCATGCCGGCCCGTTGGTTGAGCTGCTGGGCCCGGCTCTCTCCGACGTCGACGATTCCCAGCTCCAGGGCCTGCCGCACGATGTCCACTTCAACGTACTTCGTGATGGCGACGACGCGCACTTCGTCCGGCGACCGACCGGCCCTTGCACAAGCCGCCTCGATCTTCTCGCGAAGTCGCTTGAGGTTCTCGGATAGGCGCCTTCGGACGGCGACGGTGTTGCTCACCACGGCTGCGATTCCCTTCATCCGTGTATGGGACGCGACCGCTGCACGCTGGGCCGAGACCGACTCGGACGGGGGCCGATTCTACCAGCCGACGGCGAGGCAACAAGGCCGTTGGAGACATGTCGTGGCGACGGCCGGCCTCGGCTGACGTTGCGCGGCTCTCAACCGCGAGGAGGGCCGGGATCTCGGACAGGATTGGCGTTAGGCGCTACGACGCGGCCGGAGTCCTCTTGATGATGACGGCCGTCAGATCGTCGTTCTGCGGGGTCCCGGCGGCGAAGCCGAGCACGGCGCTGTGTAGCCGACGGATGATCTCCTCGCACGGGCAGTCTCGGCAATTGCGCACGATGGCGCCGAGTCGCGCGGAACCGAACTGCTCGCCAGCAGGATTGGCCCATTCGAATAGGCCATCGGTCACGAGAATCATCATGTCGCCCGGCGACATCACGAACCTGTCGGGACCGTCGAACTCGATGTTCGGCATGATGCCCAGGGGGACGGCGTTGGCTCCGAGTTCGGCGATCTCGTCGGTTGCCCGGCGGTACATGAACAGGGGGCCGTGCCCGGCGCTCAGATACGACAACGTGCTGTCGCGGACGTCGAGGAGTCCGAAGAAGGCGGTGACGAACCGATCGTCCAGCAAATCCTGCCAGAGCAGGTTATTGATGCGCCCCACAATCGGGGCAAGGTCCCGCGAGACGCCCGCGACGGCCCGAAACAGCGCACGGCATTCGGCGATCATCAGAGCCGGCCCGATGCCGTGGCCCGTCGCGTCGGCCACGGTTATCGCAAGCGTGTTTTCGTCGAGCGGGAAATAGTCGAAGCAGTCACCGCCGGTCTCCTCCGCCGGTCGACTCCAGCCGGCGATCTCGAAACCGAGAAGGCGGGGAGGCTCCTTGGGAAGCAGGCTCTCCTGGATACTCCGGGCGATGCACAGGTCGCGTTGGATTTGCTGTTTTCGGGCGTATTCTTCGAGGAGCATCTGCCGCTGTACGGCGACGCCGACCTGGGCTGCGAACGTGCTGACCAACTCCTCGTCCCAGGCATCAAAGAAGCCGTCGGCCTTGTTGAGCAGTTGCAGCACGCCGACGATCGAGTTGTCGAAGCCCCGTAGCGGGACGGTAATCAGGTTGCGCGTCCGAAAACCCGTCTTGCGGTCGATCTCCGGGTTGAACCGCGGATCGGCATAGACGTCTCGAACCGTATCGAGACGGCCGGTTCGGAAGACCTCGCCTGCGATTCCCAGGTCGGCGCTGAAGCGGATTTCCTGCACGCCGGTGGCGAGGCGACTGACCAATTCGTGGGAGGCCTTGTCGTAGAGGAAGACCGTCGCCCGCTCGCAGTTGAGAACCTGCCGAGCCGAGGCCTCCACCTTCGCCAGCAGCGGCGGCAACTCGGCGGCCGAGGCGAGGTCGCGGGAGACCTCGAGCACGGACTGCAAGTCCGTGATCCTCTGTTGGGCCGGTTTGGCGTCCGGTTGCATGGCAGGCTCCGATGCGTCCAAAGCGAGCTCCCGGGAGTCATCGTATCCCAACGGCCGTCTGTCATCGAGCCGAAACCGGCACGCCCCCACAGACCAAACCGCCTCGGCCGTTGAGACGGGGACGGCGTCAGACGGCTCCGATCGTCAGCAGCAACGGTGTCCAGATGCCGACCTTGCGCTGCCGGACGTCGCCGAATCCCGCCTCCTCGAAGTAACGACGCATCTGGGACCAGGGTGCGTGGAAGACCATACCGTCGGCCGTGCTCTCGCCTCGCGTGATGATCACGTCGTAGACGAACCATCCAATCACGTTGTCGCGGAAGCCGTCGAGCAGCATCAAGCGGCCGCCGTGGCGCAACACCCTGCGCATTTCTCGGACCGTCGGGGCTTGGTGCGGATAATGATGGAAGGAATGACTGCACGTCACGACATCGAAGCAGGCATCGGCGAACGGCAGTCGTTCGGCATCCCCTCGGATGAACACGACCTTCGACGCTTCGGCTCGCAGGGCCTTCTCCGTGGCGAATCGGCACATCCGATTGGAGTAGTCCAGACCGATAATCGTCTCGACCGCCATGTTGGCGCCGCAGACCATCGCCGCCCAGGAGCCCGTGCCGCTGCCGATGTCCAACATGCGAAACGGCGTCGGGTCGTCACGACGCCAACGATGGAGTTCCTCGAGGAGGAGCTGATAAGCAGGCTGGAACAGGAGATGCTGCACGATCGAGCGGTCGTACGTGTGCGCCCAAGCGTCGAACTGCCGCCGGGCTTGATGCTTGACGGCCCGGCCTCCGACCGACTCGCCGCCTGACGACTCGGACGCCGCGCGCGACGCTCCGACGACTGGCTCAGACGTCGTATGCGACGCTCCGCCGGCGACGAGCGAGTCGTTCGGATGGTCGTCGTGATGGTTGTTCACGGAAGCGCTCCTTCGCTGTCTGTCGCCATGTCTGCTTGCCTCGACCGTCCGCCGACTTGGACCGTTCTTCGATTCCCGCGCGACGGCGATCGAGGCGTCACCTAACGTCAAAACGCGCCGCATGTCGTCGGAGCCGTCGACTCGTTCCGGCCTCTAAAGAATAGCCCCCTCCTGAACCGATACCAGACTGCGGCCGCGGCCCACATTCCTCTCGGATGACTCGCCATCACGCCGTCGGGAGTACTGACCCATGTCGAAGCGAGAGCTCATCGACCGAATCATGCAGCTCAATCCATCGGCCCGGCTTGAGTTTCTCCAATGCTTCAGCGAGAACGAGTTGGCTGACTACCTCCGGCAGTTGGAGGCCGTCTGTACCGATGCCAAGGTGCCGTCGGCTGCAACGTCCAATAACCGGGTCGCCTGTTTCTCGTGATGCATTCTGTCACCGCGTCGCCCCAGATCGTGCGCCAAATCCGCGGCGCCCGGCGGCTACCCTCGTCGACGGGAAAGCTCCTGGAGTCGGGCGTCGGCCCGTCGAACAATGAACGCGTCCGGCCGTTTGGCCGCATTCTCCGCAACGATCCGCCTTAGCAGAGGCAGGGCTTCCTGCAGCGTTCCTTCTTGGATCCAGGCGTCGGCCATCCACCACGTCGCCGTCGTCCGCTCGATGTCGCGTCCCGCGGCGGCGTTCTCCGCCTGCTGGTAGTAGCTTCTCGCGGTCGCGTAGTCGTATCGATACTCCGACACGAGTCGGCCCGCGAGCACGCCGGCAGCCCATCGACTCGCCGCAGGCAACTGCACGGACTGGAGCGCCTGCACCAAGTTGCGCTCGCCCGCGTCCACGACGCTCGGCTCGACGGAGACGCCCATCTCCAGGACGCGTGCGAAGCACGCGATGCCGGCTCGGAGCGAATCGCCGGCCCCGACGCCCGCGCCGGCCGCATCGCCGGGACGGACGTCCAGCATCGGAGCAAAGTCTCTCGCCGCCAGGAACTCCGCCTGATCCTCGTAGATAAGATAGCACGTCTCGTCGCTGCCCAGACGGCCCACCGGGACGTAGAGCATCTCGAGGAGACTAGCGCAGGTCCGAGCGCGGCCGCGCCCAAGCTGAATCCTCGCGTCGTCGCCTTCGACTTCGTGCTCCGCGCCCGCGCTCTCGAGGTACAACCGATGGAACGGACGATCGCCCGAGGAGATCGGCATCGGGCCGAGGCGCTCCGTGGCGCCGGTCGGTGACGCCGGCGCCGTTCTCGAATCTGGCGCCGCTGTTTGAGCAGTCTTGGCCGGCTGTTGCGGCTGGCGTGCGCCCGACGAGGCGTCGGACGCTGCGTCCTTGGGAGCTGCGCGCTCAGGACGGGTTGCCGGTCGAACGACACGGTTGGGTCGTTGCCACCAGGCGGAATCCCAATTCCAGTCAACGTCCTCGCACGCCCAACCGAAGGCCGACAGAACGCACGCCGCGACGATGGCTCCACGACGAGTCCCTGCAAATCCCTGGCTTGTCATCCGGCACCTCGTGAAAGGAGGCAGTCCATGCGTCGGCGCGGCCGCCCAAGGCGCAACGAGTCCAATCGACCTCGCGCACGAAGCCACGAACGGCGTGGCACGAATAGTAGCTTATACGCTACGCCGCCGGCGCGAAGGAGTCGGACCCGAACAATCGCATGTTCGCCGGACCCATCGTATTCTCGCAATCAGAACTGTCCGTTGGTGCGGATCGGGAAGCGATCCTCGCGCTGGGCGCGCAAACCGCTCCCTCATTCGCCGCGGCGGACGGCTCCGTTTAGGCGCAAGCGGCGCGGCCAGCACGGCGCGGATGCAATCGATCTGCAGGAAATGCCGTTCAGAACGTGCCGTTCAGCGCCGTCGGCCCGTTGTCATCGGCCAACGCGGTTCTTAAGATGGCGCGTTTGGCAACACGCGTACTTCAAAATCAACAGAATGCGAGGGCGATTATGGCGGGTCTGATTCCAGTCCACGGCGACTTGGCGGAGCCGGTCGACCGAACGGTGCCGACGGAGCGGATCGAGGCGTTCAAGCGCGAGGCGGCGACGCTGCCGGCCGTCGTCGTGGAAGACGCGGACCTCTCCAGCCTGTACCGCTTCGGCGATGGCGGCCTGAGCCCGCTCACCGGTCCCATGACTGGCGACGTTTGGAACCGCTGTCTCGAGGTGGCGACGATTCAGTACAACGGCAAGGAACACGCCTGGACCATCCCGATTTCGTTTCCCGTGGCGGCGGACCAGGCTCGGTCGCTCAAGGCCGGGCAGAAGGTCCGGCTGACGAACGCCGCGGGCGAATTGGTCGGCGTGCTCAAGATCGCCGACGTCTTTCCTTACGACAAGGCGAAGTACCTCAAGAGCGTCTACCAGACGGAGCGGACGGACCATCCCGGCGGCCGCATGGTCATGAAGGACGCGCGCGAGATGCTGCTCGGCGGCGACGTCGAGGTCCTGCCGCAGCCCCGTCATCCCGAGTACGGCCCATACGTGTTGCGGCCGACCGAGACCCGCCGTCTGTTCGCCGAAAAGGGTTGGACGCGCGTCGTCGCCTTCCAAACTCGAAATCCCCTGCACCGCGCGCACGAATACGCCCTGGTCTACGGTCTGGAGACGCTCGTTCGACAATGCGACACGGCCGGCGCAGTCTTGAACCCGCTCATCGGCGAGACGAAGGCCGACGACGTGGACGCCGCGACGCGGATGCGAACGTATCGAGCCCTGCTCGACAACAAGGCCCTCGGGCAGGGCGATGCGGATGTGGCCCTTTGGAGGACCAAGACGTACAAGCTGTGCGACCGCGTGCTGCTGCTCGGCCTGGACATCAAGATGT
>CAZERK010000010.1:0-6928 GCA_964514515.1 uncultured Planctomycetaceae bacterium | reverse complement strand
GCGACGACGTCGACGCCGACGTGCGGATGCACACCTACGAGGCGCTGATCCAAAGCCGCGCGCTGGGCGACGGCGACAGCGACCCGGACCTCTGGGGGCCGCGCGGCGAGTCCGTGCCCGACCGCGTGATCCTGCTCGGCTTGGACATCAAAATGTTTTACGGCGGGCCGAAGGAGGCCGTGATGCACGGCATCTATCGGCAGAACTTCGGCTTCACCGACATCATCATCGGCCGCAAGCACGCCGACGCCCCGTACGACGACGGCAAGGATATCTGGGACGGTTTCGCCGCCCAACGCATCTTCGATGAGCAGCCCGGCATCCTGCACATCCAGCCGCTCAAGGTCGGGTTCGCCGCTTACTACGAGTCGATGGGACGGGTCGATCTGATGGACAACCACCCGGACGAGAAGCCGGTCTTCATCACGGGACGACAGGTCCGCGAGCAACTCATCGCCGGCACGATGCCGGACCCGCGCATCATGCGCCCGGAGACGGCGAAGATCCTGATCGAGAAGATGCACAAGTAGCGAACAGGCTGGTCGTTTACTGACGACTCACCGGACAGGAGGCGACATGCCGAACAGCCCGGAAGCCGCCGAGAACCCAACGCCCGCCCGACTCAGTTGGCGTTTCCCGCGGACGTTCTGGTTCGCCAACGCCGCGGAGCTTTGCGAACGTGCCGCCTTCTACGGCATGTTCATCACGTTGCAGCGATACCTCGTGCGCGACGTCGGTTTCGGCGACGTGTTCGTCGGTTGGATCGCCGGTTTCTTCTCCGCCGGGTTGTATTTTCTCCCAACGTTTACGGGCATCATGGCCGACAAGATCGGCTTTCGCCGGGCGCTGCTGCTGGCCTTCAGCTTGCTCAGCGTCGGGTACGCGTTGCTGGGCGCATTTCAAGTCCGTGCGACGGCCGTCGCGGCCTTAACGCTCATCATGGTCGGCGGGGCGATGGTCAAGCCGGTCATCTCCGGCACCGTCGCGAAATGCAGCGACTCGGCCCATCGCGCCCGGGCGATGTCGATTTTCTACATGATCGTCAACATCGGTTCGTTCAGCGGCAAGGGCTTGGCGGCCGAGATGAATCTGCGCCTCGGCCTCCAATACATCAATTTCTACGCGGCCGGCATGGCGATCGTGGCCTGGGTCGTGGTCGCGCTGTTCTACCGAAACGTGGATACCAAGGGCGCCGGCAAGACGGTACGAGAGGCGCTCCAGGGCCTCGCCAAGGTCCTCCGCAACTTCCGGTTCCTGAGCCTGATCATGATCGTCGGCGGCTTCTGGGTGATCCAGACGCAGTTGTACGCCTCGATGTGTACCTACATAGAGCGGATGCTCGGCGAGGGCTATCGGCCGGAATGGTTGGCGAACATCAACCCGCTCGTCGTCGTCCTCCTCGTGGTGCCGATCACGCATCTGGTGCGGACCGTCCGCCCGGCCAGTTCCATCGGCATCGGCTTGTTCCTGATTCCGTTCACAGCTTTGCTCATCGGTGCGGCGCCCGCAATCGAATCCTACGTCGGCCCGTCGATCGACCTGGGCGGGCTCCGCGTGCCGCCGCTCATCCTGATGATCATCCTGGGCGTTGGCTTGCAGGGCCTCGCGGAATGCTTCCTGTCGCCCAAGTTCCTCGAGTACGCCTCCAAGCAGGCCCCCGAGGGCGAGGTCGGGCTGTACCTCGGCTATCAATACCTCACGAGTTTCTTCGGGTGGTTGTCCGGCTTCGTCGTGGCGGGCTATCTGCTTGACGGATTCTGCCCCGATCCGGCGACTCTCTCGGAAGCCGCCCGTGCGCAACGGCAGGCTGCCCTGGCAGGAGCCGGTCCCATGCCCGACGCCTACGCCCACGCGCATTACATCTGGTTCGCCTTCGCCGGCATCGGCGCCGCCGCCTTTCTCGCGCTGTTGGTCTTTCGCTACACGACGGACCGCCTCGACCGCCAGCGCGCCAACGAAGCGCATCGCTCGCAGGCGTGACGGCCGACGCATGACGGAACGGGCCCCTATCGGCAGTTGGCGTCGGCCACCTGCTATGCCGATTCACGATTGTACGCAGCGTTCCCGGCGCGCCGGGAGGGTCGACGCATCACAAAGCAGAACGACCTCGGCAACAGGCGTCGGCCGCGGGGGGCCGACGCTACGAGCAATCGTGAGACGTTCCAAGCCGTTCCGCATGCGGCCGCGAGCGGCTCTGCTGCGCCGTGTTGCGTGCAGCGCCGAGCGATTTCGCTATGCTACGTAGATGCGCCTTCCCGTGATCCTGCCGCCTCTGAAGCCTCAACGCTTCTCGTGCCGGAGTTGCACGACGTGCTGTCGCGACCTGGTCGTGCACCTGACGCGACGCGATCGCGAGAAGATCGACGAGCAGGGCTGGCGTGACAAGCTGGACCGGCCGCCCTGCGTGCCGCTGGGACGAAGCGACGTACTGAACCATCGGCCGGGCGGGGGTTGCGTCTTTCTCATGGACGACGGCCGCTGCCGCATTCACGCCGAGTTTGGAGCGTCGGCCAAGCCGCTCGCCTGTCAGCTCTACCCCTTCACGCTGGAGCGCGAAGGCGACGTCCTTCGAGCCGGCATCCGCTTCGACTGTCCGAGCGTCGCGCGAAACGAAGGCATGCCGATCGGAGCGCACGCCAAGGACGTCGGCCGGCTGGCCGAGGAACTCCGTGAGGCGAGGGCGGGCGCGCTCGACGCGGCGGCCGGTCTTTCGTTCCTGAAGCCGACGCGCCGGTTGGCGCCGGTCGAGTTGAACGGCCTGATCGACGGCCTGGACGGTTGGCTCTGCAACGTTCGATACAGCCTTGCGGATCGGCTCATCGGCCTGGAGGACTTCGCGAGCACGATGCAACGGGCGGACCTGGGCCAGGTTCGCGAAGACCGTTTCGTCGAACTCGCGAGGATGCTCGTCGGCGACCTGCCCAACGTCGTCCAGGCTTGTCACGAATCCCCGCCTGGCCCGCCGGCCGCCCGCCAGCTTCGGCTGTTCCGACAGACCATCTTCTCGCATTGCGAGCACATCTCGCTCGAACAGGCCCAGTCCGGCATCATCGAGAGCCTGCGGTACCGCTTCCGACAACTCCATCGGGCGCGGCGGATGAGCGCCGCCCGAGGCGAGACGCCGCAGCTCGTGCCCGGCGTCTGCGGGGTGCCCTTCGAGCGCATCGAGGCGGTGCGGCTGCACGACGATGCCGAGCCGCCTGCCCAGGCAGAAGCGACGAACGAGCTTGCGACGCGGTACTTGCGGGCTCGGCTCCTGGGTCGCAGCGCGTTCGGCAGCGGCTATTACGGTTGGCCCGTGCTGACGGGATTGAGCGCGTTGCTGCTCGCCGCCGCGGCCGCCGGCTGGCTGGCCCGGTATTTCGCCGCCGCCACGGACAGGGACGTCGTTCACAGAGATGACATGGTACGGGCCATCGGCATCGTCGATCGGGCCGCGGGCCGCGCACGGGAGCTGGGCTCGCGAACCGCTGCTCTCCGGCTCGTCTATCTTGCGCGAGACCGCGGTCTCTCGCGCCTCGTCGTGCGCTACCTGGGCGCCTGAGACCCGACCAGTAATTCGCGAGGTTGATTCCGCGTCTGACCGCAGTCCATGAGAGCCGTCAGCCTCGGCATGTAGCGTTCCCGGCGCGCCGGGATGGCCGACGCATAGGGCGACAGGTCAGCCTTGGCGATACCGCGTCGCCCACCCGCCGCGGATGGGCAGGTTCCGGGGCGACGCGACATTCAAACGAAAAACGCTTTAGAATGCCGGGCGTGCGAGGCGCGCCTCGAGCCAAGGCGAATCACGGCTGCGTGCTGCTTCGCCGCCAGTTGCGGCTGCGTACAACCGCAAACTGCCATGGGACTCGCAACGGCCCGACGCCGCCGCGCGACAATCGACCGATTCTGCCGCATGGGGGTAGGCCCCGCTGAAAGGCGCGCCGTTCATGGAAGACAGTAGCATCCCGCAAACGGAAGACCTGGGCACGCGATTCGCCGGCTTCCACAAGCTCTTCCCGCACCGCGTTCAGGAGGTCCTGCTCGTCTGCAGCATGTACGACTCCTTCATCCTGGAGGAGGACGGACTCGTCGCGGACCTGATCGTCAGCGAGTACCAGGAGCTCAACCTCAGTCACGCGCCGAACGTCTCGCGCGTCTCGACGTGCGAGCGGGCCTTGAAGCTCATCAGTCGGAAGCATTTCGACCTCGTGATCACGATGACGCAGCTCGGCGAATGGGCCGTCGCGGACTTCGCGCGTGCCGTCAAGGAAATCCGCCCCAATCTGACGGTCATCGTGCTCACGGACGACGCCCACGAGATCGCCGCCTGCCGACAGGGCGAGATCGAAGGCGCCATCGACCGCGTGTTCATGTGGCACGGCGACGCCAAGATCCTCCTGGCCATCTTCAAGTACGTGGAAGATCTGCGGAACGTCGAGCACGACACGCGCGTGGGCAACGTCCGCGTCATCATCCTCATCGAGAACTCCGTTCGGTTCTACTCCGCCTACTTGCCGCTCATCTATACGGAGTTGATGCGCCAGACGCGCTCCCTCATGGCCGAGGGCGTCAACCCCGTCCATAAGCTGCTGCGGATGCGGGCCCGGCCGAAAATCCTGCTGGCCCTGACGTTCGAGCAGGCCTGGGAACTGCACACGAAGTACCGCAGCAACCTGCTCGGCGTGATCTCCGACGTGCGTTTCGACCGCGAGGGCCGGCACGACGACGGAGCCGGCCTGGAATTGGCCCGTCGTGTCAAGATGGCCTCGCCGCACATGCCGGTCCTGCTGCAATCCTCGAACGCGGAGCACGAAACGGCCGCGGCGCGTCTCGGCGTCTGCTTCCTCAACAAGAACTCCCGCACGCTGCTGCAAGACCTGCGGAGCTTCCTGCTCAACAACTTCGGATTCGGCGACTTCGTCTTCCGCATGCCGGACGGCAGCGAGGTGGCCCGGGCGACGGACTTCGGCGATCTCATCGAGAAACTGCGGACCGTGCCGGACGAATCCGTCTTGTTTCACGGCGGCAGAGACGATTTCAGCATTTGTCTCATGGCTCGGACGGAGTTCGAGCTGGCCTCCCGCATCCGTCCGCGGAAGGTCTCGGAGTTCGCCGACGCCGCCAGCGTGCGGGCGTACCTCGTCGAGACGTTGTCCGAGTTCTACGAGAAGAGCCAGGTCGGCGTCATCGCGGACTTCTCGCGCCGCCGCTTCTCGATGGCCGCGTCCTTCGTCCGCATCGGCGGGGGGTCGGTCGGCGGAAAGGCCCGCGGCCTGGCGTTCGTTAACGCGCTGTTGCAGCGCCACGACATCCGCGACGAATGGCCCAACGTCCGCATCGCCGTTCCCACGACCGCCGTGTTGGGCACGGAAATCTTCGACAACTTCCTCGATGAAAACCGCCTCCACGAGTTCGTCGTGCAGGACCGGGAGGACGAGGACATCGCCGAGCGTTTCATGGCGGGCACGCTGCCGACGGACGTGCGGCGAGACTTGGCCGTCTTCCTGCAATCGGCCCATTATCCGCTGGCGGTCCGTTCGAGCAGCCTGTTGGAAGACTCGCACGGCCAGCCGTTCGCGGGGATCTATCGCACCTACATGCTCCCCAACAGCGACGCAAATCCCTCGATTCGGCTCGAACAACTCCTCAGCGCCGTCAAGCTCGTCTATGCCTCGACGTTCTATCGGGCCGCCAAGCTCTACCAGGAGGCGACGGACCATCACGTCGAGGAGGAGAAGATGGGCGTCATCCTCCAACAGATGATCGGGGCGCCGCACGAGACCTACTTCTATCCGTCGTTCTCCGGCGTGGCCCGCTCCTACAACTTCTACCCCCTCGGCAAGCTGAAGCCGGAGGAAGGCGTCGCGTGCGTGGCGTTGGGTCTGGGCAAGATCGTCGTCGAAGGCGGCGAGATGCTCATGTTTTCGCCCGCGCATCCGCAGGTGTTGCCGCAGTTCAGCAGCGTGAAGGCGATGCTGGCCAATTCGCAGGCGCACTTCTACGCGCTGGACATGGGCTGCGATCGGGTCAGCCATTCGTCCGACGCCGACGAGAATCTCGTCAAACTGGGTCTGGCGGACGCCGAACGCCACGAGACGCTGGCGGCGCTCGGCTCCACGTACAGTCGTGAGAACGACGCCGTGTACGACGGCATCGCTCGGCCGGGAAGCCGGCTGATCACCTTCGCACACATTCTCAAGTCCGACCTGTTCCCCTTGGCGGGCATCCTGCGGACGCTGCTGACGATCGGCCGGCAGAGCATGGCCTGTCCGGTCGAGATCGAGTTCGCCGCCAATCTGGAGAGCAAGCCCATGCTCTTCGGCGTCCTTCAAATCCGGCCGACGGTCGCCGACGAGGCCTTCCAGCGCGTCTCGTTGGAGAAGCCGGACCCGGCGAAGCTTCTATGCCACAGTCCGCAGGCGATGGGCAACGGCTACATCCGCGGCATCCGGGACATCGTTTTCGTGAAGCCGGACAGCTTCGATTCGTCGCACACCCGCGCGATCGCGAGCGAAATCGCGGTGTTGAACGAGACGCTCCGACACGCCGGCCGCGCTTGTCTGCTCATCGGCTTCGGACGGTGGGGCTCGGCCGACCATTGGTTGGGCATTCCCGTGACCTGGGAGCAAATCTCCACGGCGCGGGTCATCATCGAGACCAGCCTCCCGGACTTCGTGATCACGCCCTCCCAGGGCTCGCATTTCTTCCAGAATCTGACCGGCTCCCGCGTCGGGTACCTCACGGTCAACCCGACGGCCGGCGGCGGCTTCGTCGATTGGGACTGGCTCACGCGGCTGCCGCCGGTCCACGAGTCGCGGTTCCTCCGGCACGTCACGCTGGAATCGCCGATTGAGGTGCATCTCGATGGTCGGACGCGGCAAGGCGTGGTCTTCAAGCCCGGCGGCGTCGACCGCGACCCGGGTCCCCGGGGCGAGCGCGGCCGCGC
>CAZERK010000009.1:19836-20056 GCA_964514515.1 uncultured Planctomycetaceae bacterium | reverse complement strand
TGGGGCTTGAGCTGGGACGGCTGAAGACCGGCACGCCGCCGCGCGTCGCCCGCGATTCCGTGGACTACGGCCGCCTGGAAGAGCAGATGCCGGATTCGCGGCCGGCGCCGTTCTCGTTCATGAACGAGCAAATCCGTCGGCCGCAGTTGTCTTGCTGGATCACGTATACCAACGAGACGACGCACGAGCTGATCCGTGCCAACCTGGAACGCGCCCCGCT
>CAZERK010000009.1:5432-19822 GCA_964514515.1 uncultured Planctomycetaceae bacterium | reverse complement strand
GTCTCGCGGCCCACGTTACTGCCCGAGCATCGAGGACAAGTTCGTGCGCTTCGCCGACAAGCCGCGGCACCAGATCTTCCTCGAACCCGAGGGCTACGACAGCGACCGGCTCTACTGCAACGGCATCAGCACGTCTCTGCCGACGGACGTGCAGGAAGCGATGGTGCGGACGATTGTCGGGCTCGAACGGGCGACCATTGTACAGATGGGCTATGCCGTGGAGTACGACTACGTGCCGCCCCAGCAGACCCAAGCGACGCTCGAATCCAAGCGCGTGTACGGCCTCTACCTGGCAGGCCAGATCAACGGCACGAGCGGCTACGAAGAGGCGGCCGGGCAGGGCCTCGTCGCGGGCATTAACGCCGCGAGTCAGGTGCTCGGCAGGGAACCGCTCGTCCTGCGGCGCGACCAGGGCTACATCGGCGTGATGATCGACGATCTCGTGACCCGCGGCACCGTCGAGCCATATCGCATGTTCACGTCTCGGGCCGAGTTCCGATTGCTGCTTCGCAGCGACAACGCCGACGAGCGGTTGACGCCGGTCGGCCGCGAACTTGGTCTCGTCGACGACGCCCGTTGGGCGAAGTTCGCCTGCAAGCGCGGCTGGATGGCGATGTTCGAGCGATGGGCCGGGGCGCGGAACCGGGAAGGACGCCGCCTGCTGGATCAATTCGCTTTTGCCGACGAGCCGCCGTCCATCGATGCCTTGCCCGACGGTTGGCGGGAGGCGGTCGCAAGCCTCCTCGACGGCCGGAACGAGGTCGGCGGTGAGCCGCCTCTCAATAACGGGCTGACGGCAGACGAGCCCTCTCGCCGCGAGTCGCTCGGCTTCGCCCGCGAGGCGCTGCTGCAGGAAGCCTTCACGGCCGTCTGCATCCGGGCGAAATACGGCGGCTACATCCGCCGCCAGGAACGAGAGGTCGCGCGGTTCCGCCGGATGGAGGCGCGACAGATACCGGACGGCTTCGACTTCTGGGCGCTGCGGCATCTGCGTTTTGAGGCACGGGAGAAACTGGCCGCCGTCGCCCCGCGGAGCATCGGCCAGGCGTGGCGCATCAGCGGCATCAGCCCCGCGGACATCGCCGTCCTGCTCCTCCATCTCGAACGTCCAGGCCGTCGATCAGCCTGACCCTGACGCCGTTCAAACCGACAGGAGCGCCCACGGTCGCGTACGTTTGTTCGCATCCGGCGCATCCGGCCGTCTATCACCATGAATCGACTGGCCGGAACCTCTCGTCTGCGTATACTGGCGTCAACGCCGCCCGAGCTGAAGGCCGGGACTTCTTGACGTCATGAAACAGCGGCTTATCACGGAGGTGCTTCCATGATCCGGCGCAAGCACGTTCTCATCGTCGCCGCGATCGGTTTGTGCGCCGGGCTGCCGTTCGGCAGCGCGGACCGCGACTTGGGCAACAACCGCGGCGGCAACGCAGGCGGCCGATCCGACGGTTTCGCCTGGGCGCAGGTGACGCCGCCGCCTAAATATCTCCTGCCGACGACGCAGCCCGCGGACGATCAGCCGACTTCTCCGCAGCCGCCCGCCTCGGGCGAACCGACCGGTTCGCAGCCGCTCGCCGCTCCGACGAGTCAGCCTGCCGCGCCAGCGACGCCGACCAACCCGTCTGCCGTGGCGGGGGCGCCTGCCAGCCAGCCTGCGTCGGCCGCGACCGGCTCGACGACCGGCGACCCGCAGCCTCGACGGGAACCGTCGCCGACGGAAATCCTCCGGGAGTTGAGCAAGGTCGGCAGCAAGACGGCGGTGCCCGTGACGCGGCCCGTCCAGCCAGGCCGGACGACGCGGACGCTAGCGACCGAGGAGGCGTTGCCGCCCAACGCCGTCGCGGCGCCGGCGGCCAAGCTGCTGCCGGACGGCTACCGCCTCGTGGACCGGCCGGGCCGTCTGGCTAGACAAGAGGACTTCTGGGTGTTTTCGTTTGAGGATCGCGGCCAGGGCGCGCCCGAGTTGCCGATTCGGCTCCTGCCCAATCGCATGTTGGAGGACATGGAGGACATATCCGCCGGCGGAACTCGCCCGATCGTGTTCATCGTCAGCGGCGAGGTCACCGAATACCGCGGCTTGAACTACCTCCTGATTGAGAAGCTGCTGACGCGCCCGGACTTGGGAAACTTGAAATGACGCGGATGCCGGTTCGAAGATGCCGATTCGTCCTTGGCAGTTTGCGATGTCATCGGCGAGCTGTTCAACCGGGACGGCGCGCGCGCTGCGAACAGTCCCCAGCAGCCCTGTCCGCGCCGGCGCTCGCGCCGTGCACGGTCTGTTCGATATCGAGCCGCAACGAGCTCGCGCCGTGCATGATCTGTTTGACATCGAGTCGCGGCAGGCACGCGAGAACCTGCGAACGCCCGGAAAGGCCGCACTAGAATCTTGCCGGCAGAAGGGGACCGGCTCAAAGTTCGTCCCCTTTTGCCACGGGCTGCTATACTCCGCGGCGTCAGCGAGCGATCCAACATGTGGACCCTCATCATCGAGACCGTACGAATCGTCGAGCAGTCGGCGATCTATCTCCTGTTCGGCTTTGCCCTCGCCGGCCTGTTGCACGTCGCGCTGCGCCGCACGCCGGGCTTCATGCGTCTGCTGTCCGAGCGCGGCGGCAAGTCGGTGGTGCTGGCTGCTCTGTTCGGCGTGCCGCTGCCGCTGTGCTCTTGCAGCGTGATCCCTGCCGGACTGACGCTTCGTCGAAAAGGCGCGAGCAAGGGCGCGACCGTCTCCTTCCTGATCTCCGTGCCGGAGACCGACGTCATCTCGATCTTGCTGACGTACGGCTTGATCGGTCCGGTGATGGCCGTCGCACGACCCATCGCCGCGTTGGTCACGGCCGTCGTCACGGGACAACTGGCAAACGTGGTCGACCGTTGGACGCAGCAGAAGTCGGAAGCCGCCCAGGAGAGTTGCTGCTGCAGCGCCGGAAACGACTCGCGCGAGTACAACGTCGCCAAGGGGCCGATTTGGAACCTGTTCCATTACGGATTCGTCCAGTTCTTCGACGACATCATCGGCTCGCTCACGCTGGGGCTCATCCTGGGCGGTCTCATCACCGCCTTCCTGCCGAGCCTGCACCTTGAACGACTCGCCGGCAGCTCAATACTGACGATGCTCGCCATGCTCCTCGTCGGCATCCCCATGTACGTGTGTGCAACCGCGTCCACGCCGATCGCCGCAGGCCTCATCGCCGGCGGCATCAGTCCTGGCGCCGCGTTGGTCTTCCTGCTGGCGGGTCCGGCCACGAACCTGGGCAGCATCCTCGTACTCGTCAAGCAGCTTGGCCGCCCCGTGCTCATCACGTACTTGGCGTGCATCGCTGCCGTCAGCGTTCTCATGGGCCTCTGGTTGGATGCCGCCTTCGGCGTCGACGCCTTCTTGCCGGCGGTCCCGTCTGCGGCGGCCGCTCATCAGGAGTCGTTCTCGATCCTGAACGCCGCGGGCGCCATCGTCCTCGTCGTTCTGACGATCCTCAGCTTTCGCAGGACCGGCAAGCTGACTCAGTTCATCGAACGCATCGGACGACTGACCGGCCTTCGCGTGCAGGCCCGGTACGCCAAAACCGGCTGCGTGCTCGGTCTCGTCGCCCTCTATGCGGCCAGCGGCCTCTTCGTCGTCGGTCCGGGCCAGCGCGGCGTCGACGTCGTATTCGGCCGGATTGCGAGGAGCTATCTGCCGCCCGGCTTGTACTACACGTGGCCCCATCCCCTCGGCCGGGCTGACATCGAATCCGTCGCCGAGGTGAAAACGCTCGAACTGGGCTTCAGACGCTCGGCAGCCAGCGCAGCGTTTGCGTCGATGCCGGGGATGCAAACGCCCACAGACGTGACGCGCGAATCCTGGATGCTCACGGGTCACGAGGACATCGTGGACGTCCGCTGGGTCGTTCATTACCAGGTCGCAGACTCGCGGCAACAGCTCGAGGACTACCTGTACGGTGTCGCCGATCCCGCGATGCTCCTGCGCTCCGCGGCGGACAGCGCCATCCGAACCGCCGTGGGCGCTCGCAGCATCGACACGATCCTGACCACGGATCGGCAGGAGATCGGTCGGGCCGTTCACCGCGAGCTGCAGGCGACTCTGGATCGATGCCAATCCGGCATCCAGGTTCTCTACGTGGGGCTCGAGCACGTGCATGCGCCGGAGGAGGTGCATTGGGCGTTCCGCGACGTCGCCAGCGCCGGCGAAGAGAAGATGACGACGATCAACGAGGCCCAGGAATACGAGGGCCGCATCGTGCCCCAAGCCGAGGGCGAGCGACAACGGCGTGTGCTGGCGGCCGACGCTAAAGCCGTGGAGCTGACCCAGCAGGCGGAGGGAGACGCGACCGCCTTCAAGGTCCAGCAAGAGGCCTATCGCAACGCGCCGGCCATCACGCGACTGCGCCTGTACCTGGAGGCCGTCGACGCGACGCTGCCGAGTCTGCGCAAGTACGTCAGCCCGTCGCAGGCGCTCGATCGGCTGGTCGATCTTTGGCTGATCAGCGGTGACAACGTCGCCTCGCCTGAGCGACGCGCGATACCGCCCGAGTTCCTCAATCTCTCGGGCGACGAGGAAGGGAGGTTCCGTCGATGAGGCCCGCCTGGGTGGTTCTGTTCATCGTGGCGTTTGCCCTCGTTTTGGATTCGACGTTCTTTGCTATCCAGGAAACGGAATACGGCATCGTGACGCGCTTTGGCGATCCGCGATGGGTCATCACGGAGCCGGGACTGCGCGCAAAATGGCCCTATCCCATCGAGAGCCTCGTTCGGTTGGACAAGCGGCTGTTGTGCTCCGACATCCCGCGCCCGGACGAGCCGCCCAAGGAGTTCCTCACCAAGGACAAGAAGAACATCGAGGTCGCGGTCTACGTCTCCTGGCGGATTCGGGATCCGAAGGTTTTCCTGGAGAGGATCGGGACAAGTCGCGAGGACGCCGAGGCTCGATTGGGCGACATCATCGTTTCGGAACTTGGCAAGACGCTTGGGTGTTTCGAGTTGGCGGACTTGCTGTCGACCGAGCCCGGCCGGATCAAGCTCCCGGAAATGACCGAGCAGATTCGCACGACATGTGGCGAGTTGGTCGCGTCCGAGGACAAGTACGACTACGGCGTCGAGATTGTTGACTTCCGCATCAAGCGGATCAACTTCCCCCAGCAGAACCGCGACAGCGTGTTTCAACGCATGAGGGCCGAGCGCAAGCGGATCGCCACGCAGTATCGTAGTGAAGGCGACAAGGAAGCCACGATCATCCGTGCGGAGGCCGAGAAGCAGAAGCGGGAAATCCTCGCCGACGCCTATCGCCAGGCCCGGGAGATCGAGGGAAGGGCCGAGGCGGAAGCGACGCGCATCTATGCCGAAGCCTACCAGCAGGACGTGGAGTTCTACGAGTTTTCTCGCACGCTGGAGTCTTACGAGAAATCATTGGGGGCGGGCACGACGCTGTTTCTGCCTGCCGATTCGCCATACCTGCGTTGGCTGAAGGCGCCGCCGACCACCACCGCACCGGCTGAAGCTGACGGGCGTGCATCGTCCGGCACGCCCGCAACGAACAAGGCGGCTGCGACAGACGATGCCCCGGTCAAGACCATCACGTGGGTGACGGACAACGCGCCGGCGGTGAGCAGGCCTGTTGAAGCCAACACGCCAACCGGAACCGAAGCGCCTGCGACAACTGGCGGGGCCGTGGCGGACGGCGCATCGGCGGAGCCCCATGAGCTGGCGGGAACCAATACCGTGGCCTCTACAGACGAGTAGCCCCGTGCCGAATTCGCAAGACGTATCGTTGCCGACTGCCGCGTCCGCCAAGGGACCGCGTTGGCTCCGCCTTCTGTCGGTCCTGGCGATCTCGGTGGTCGTCATCTGGCTGCTATCGGGCTTCTACAGCATCGATCCCAACCAGACGGGCATCGTGCTTCGGTTCGGAACGCTGCACGAGCGGCCCAAGTCGGGCATGCATTATGCGCTGCCTTGGCCCGTCGACCGCGTCTACAAGCCCAGTACGCAGGAAGTCAAGCGCATCGAGGTCGGCTTTCGCGGCCTGGGACAGCTTTACGCCGAACCCCGCCGCTCCGACGTCCTGACCGGCGACGAGAACATCCTCAAGATCAACATGGTCGTCCAATACAAGATCAGCCAACCGGCCGCGTATCTGTTCCGCGTCGACGAGCCGCGATGGCTCGTTGAGCGGACCGTCGAATCTGCCCTGATGGAATGCATCGCCAAGCTTCCTGTGGACGACGTACTGACCACGGCCAAGGGCGAGATCGAAGTCGAGACGATCCAGGCGGCCCAGGCGATGCTCGACGCCTATGACGCCGGCATCACGCTCCACGGCGGCAACCTCCAGGAGGTCTCCCCGCCTGCGCCTGTCATCGAAGCCTTCAACGAGGTCGCCAGTGCCAAGAAGGACCGAGAGCGCAAGACGGACGAGGCCCGCGAAGATGGCGGCCGAGTTTTGCAGGAAGCGGCCGGCCTTGTCGGGAAGCAGGTCAGCCAGGCTCGGGCGTACTACGCCGATCGCACCAGCCGGGCGATGGGCAACGCCGCACGGTTCCTGCGCTTGGCCGAGGAGGTCCGCCAGGCCCGCGCGGTGACGATGACCCGCCTCTACCTGGAAACGATGGAGCGGCTGCTCTCCGGCGCGCGGCTCATCATCTTCGGCGGCGACGGCACGGGCAAGCTCACGGTCGTAGACCCCATCAAGCCGCCGGTCGACCAACCGCCTCAAGCTCAAGCATCGCCGTGATGGTCTCGATTCGAAGTCGCTGCTCGTCCATCGTTAGGAGCCGCGGGCCTTGCCCGCGGGTGGCTGCAAGGTGGCCGGCAGTCCCCTCAAGAGCTGGCGGCGGCCTCTCGGCGCGTCCCGGCCAGACTCGGAATCGACTGCCTTGCACGTGCTGCAGACGGTCCATGCAGATCACGTCGGGCGGTCGGTCTTGACCGCGAGTGCTCGGCTGCGTTAAGAGCGGTTCCGTGAACGAGCCGCCACCAAGCGTGCCGCGCGAGTTGTATCCCTTCGAGAGCCGCTTCCTCGACCTGCAAGGCCCGCGCTACCATTATCTCGACGAAGGGACCGGCGAGCCTATCGTCATGGTCCACGGCAACCCAACATGGTCGCTCTATTTCCGCGAGTTGATCCAGGCGCTCCGGCCGACGCATCGCTGTATCGTACCGGACCACGTTGGCTGCGGCCTCTCGGACAAGCCCGGCGACGACCGCTACGAGTACACGCTGTCCAGCCGCGTGCGCGACCTCGAACAACTCCTCGACCACCTCGATCTGGATCACGGGCTCACGTTTGTCGTACACGACTGGGGCGGCATGATCGGCATGGCCTGCGCCCTGCGCCGACCGGAGCGCGTCGCCCGGTTGGTCGTGTTGAACACGGCGGCGTTTCTGCTGCCGCCCGGCAAACGGCTGCCGTGGCGACTGTGGGTGCTCCGCGGCAGAAACCCGATCACGGCCCTGCTCGTTCGCGGCCTGAATCTCTTTGCGCTCGGCGCCGCGCGCAGGTCGCCCACCAAGGGCCTGTCGCGGCCGATCCGACAAGCCCTCGTCGCGCCGTACGACTCCTGGCGGAATCGAATCGCGACGCTGCGGTTCGTGCAGGACATCCCGCTTGGGCCGGGAGATCGGGCCTACGAACTGGCTCGCTGGGTCGACGACAACCTGCACCGGCTGGCTCGCCTGCCGACGCTCGTCTGCTGGGGCGAGCAGGACTTCGTATTCGACCGGTTCTTCCTGGACGAATGGCGACGCCGGTTTCCCGACGCCGAGGTCCACGCCTTCCCGGATGCCGGCCATTACGTGCTCGAAGACGCCGCCGACCGCATCCCTGCGCTCGTGCGCGACTTCCTGCGTCGCCATCCGCTGTAGCAGGATGACTTGCGTCTGCGCATGGCGGCGACCTCGTACAGATAGCGGCTGCTCCGCCGCGGCTGTTCGGCCGTAGAATGCGCCGGCTGCGGTGCTCCGCAACGGCCGAGCGGGAGCTCGGCCGCTATCGTCTGCGTCGCGAGATCGCGCACGGTGATTTGGACGAAAGAACGACCGCCTTGGCCGCACAAGAGACGATCGTCGAATCCGAGCCCCTGCTCAACGTCGCCGCCTACCTGCCGCGCATGGCCGCGCGACAGCCGGACCGGCCGGCCATCGTCTGGTCCGAAGGCCGCGGCGCGACGGGTCGTCTGCGGTACCGACAACTGACCTTCCGGCAACTCAACGAAGAAACCGACCGTTACGCGCACGGGCTGACGCGAGCCGGCATCGCCTGCGGGACGCGAACGATCCTCATGGTCCGCCCGTCGTTGCCGTTCTTCGCCTTGACGTTCGCGCTCTACAAGGTCGGCGCCATACCGGTGTTGATCGATCCCGGCATGGGCAAACGGCGGATGGTCGATTGTCTCGAACAGGTCCACGCCGAGGCCTTCATCGGCATCCCGCCGGCGCATCTCCTCCGCCTCCTGCATCGTCGGGCGTTTCGTTCCGTCCGCCTGGCCGTGACGGTCGGCCGACGCTGGGCGTGGCGTGGCCCGCGACTGGACGACTTGCGAACGGATCCGTGGCGGCCCTTCGAGATGGCGCCGACGCAACCGGACGATCCGGCGGCCATCATCTTCACAACCGGCAGTACGGGTCCGCCCAAGGGCGTCCTCTACCTGCACGGGACGTTCGACGCCCAAGTCCGCATCCTGCGGGACGACTTAGAGATCGCCGCCGGAGGAACCGATCTGCCGACGTTTCCGTTGTTCGCCCTGTTCGCCCCTGCGCTGGGCTTGACGGCCGTCCTCCCGGAGATGGACTTCACGCGGCCCGCCGACGTCAATCCCCACAACGTCATCGACCCCATCCTCGATCATGGAATCACGCAGATGTTCGGCTCGCCGGCCCTGCTCGACCGCGTTTCACGATACGGCGAGGCGAACGGGATCCGGCTGCCGTCGCTCAGACGGATCATCTCGGCCGGGGCGCCGGTACCGCCGACGGTGCTGGCGCGTCTCCGCGCGATACTCCACGATGACGCCGAAATCTTCACGCCCTACGGCGCGACCGAGGCCCTGCCCGTCACGTCGATCGGCAGTCGGGAAATCCTGTCCGAGACGCGGTTCGAGAGCGAGCGGGGACGCGGGATGTGCGTCGGTCGTCCGGTCCCCGGCGTCGAGGTCCGCATCATCCAGATCAGCGATCAACCGATGCCCGCATGGTCGGATCGCCTCTGCCTGCCGGCAGATCAGATCGGCGAAATCGCCGTGAAGGGGCCTGTCGTGACGCGCGAGTACTGCACCGACGCGGCAGCCACGAAGCTGGCCAAAATTCGCGACGGCGACGCGGTCTGGCATCGCATGGGCGACGTCGGTCGGTTCGACGACCGAGGCCGACTCTGGTTCTTCGGCCGCAACGCCCATCGCGTCCTCACCGAAGACGGCCCCATGTTCACGGTCCCGTGCGAGGCGATCTTCAACGCGCACCCGAAGGTCCGTCGCTCCGCGCTGGTCGGCGTCGGTTTGCCGCCTCGGCAACGGCCGGTCATCTGCATCGAGATGGAGCCGGTGCATCGTCGGGCGAACCGCGCCCAACTACGACAGGAGCTGTTGAACCTCGCCCGCGGCAACGAGACGACGCGCCGCATCGACACGATCCTGTTTCACCCTGCGTTTCCGGTGGATATCCGGCACAACGCGAAGATTTTCAGGGAGAAGCTCGCGGTATGGGCTGCGGCACAACTGCGATAGAACACGACGGACTGCTGCGGACCGTCCTCGTAACGGGCGGGGGCGGCTTCCTCGGCCGGGCGATCGTCGAGCGACTGCTCGCCCGCGGCTGCCGGGTCCGCAGCTTCTCTCGGGGGTCCTACCCCGACCTCCAGGCAGCCGGCGTCGAAGTCATCCGCGGCGACTTGCAGGACCGTCTTGACGTGGCCGCCGCCTGCGGCGGCTGCGACGCCGTCTTCCACGTCGCCGCTCGACCCGGCATCTGGGGGCGATACGAAGACTTCCACGGCCCGAACGTCGTCGGCACGGAGAACGTCATCGCCGCGTGCCACGCCCACGGCATCGGACAGCTCGTCTTCACGAGCACGCCGAGCGTCGTCTTCAACGGCCGCGACATGGAGGGCGTGGACGAATCCGTCCCGTACGCGAGGCGGTACGACGCGCCCTATCCCAGGACCAAGGCCGTCGCGGAGCGCATGGTCCTGGCGGCCAACGACGACCGGCTGGCCACGGTCGCCCTGCGGCCGCACCTGATCTGGGGCCCGCGCGACAACCACCTCGTGCCGCGCATCATCGCGAGGGCTCGCTTGCTCCGACGCATCGGCGACATCGACAAGAAGGTCGACTGCACCTACATCGACAACGCAGCCGACGCGCACCTGCTCGCCTGGGACCGGCTCGAACCCGGCTCGCCGGTCGCCGGCCGCGCCTACTTCATCAGCCAGGGCGAACCGCGCAGCCTTTGGAAGCTGGTCAACGGCATCCTCGCAGCCGCCGACCGGCCGCCCGTCACGCGACGGGTCCCGCGAGGGCTGGCGCTGGCCGCCGGGGCTTGCTTCGAGGCCGCGTACCGACTCCTGCGAATCGAGACGGAGCCGCGGCTCACGCGATTCCTCGTTCGCGAACTATCGACCGCCCATTGGTTTGATATCTCCGCCGCGCGACGGGACTTGGGATACAACCCGCGCGTCTCGATTGATGCCGGGCTGCAACGTCTGGCGAATTGGCTTCACAATCGCGCCGAAGAGGGGTAAAAGCGATCCTGCGCGTTGCGGAGCACGAAGCGATCCCGCAAGTATCCAAAGTAGACAGGAGGGCCGTTCATGTCGACGTTTATTGCCACCGTTGTATGGCTGATGCTGAGTCCTGTGTGCGCAGGCGACGACCGACCGCCGCTGCTGACGTTCAAGAAGCACGTCGACTACGTCGGCTGGTACAACGCATTCGTGGCGACCGGCCCCGCAACAGACAACGCCGCCCCGCTCTACGACGAGATCGGGAAAGCCGTGGGCGATATGGCTGGCTTCCGAAGACCTTCCGAGAAGGTCGAAGAACAGTTTGGGCATGCGACGACGCAGCCTTGGACGCCGGACGAATGTCCAGACCTCGCCGCCTTCCTAAAGCAATACAAGCCCGCGATGGCTGCCTTCAGGAGAATTTTGGATCGGCCCGGCTACTGGGTGATTGCTCCCAGAGAGACGAAGACGCTGTACGCGATAACCCTTCCGAGCCTCATCCTGGCCCGGAATGCATCCAAGGCCCTTCTCGCCGAAGCGACCGTGCAGGGAGAGAAGATGCCCTCGCAATTGATGGAAGCGTACCGCGTTATCCTGCGGAGCGCCGACCACGTACAACAATCCTCGTTTCTGATCGGTGTGCTCGTGGGCTGCGCACAGCGGCGGATCGTCGATTACAGCATCTGCAACAGTCTATGGGACCACGCGTTCCCCGACAAGTCTCTCAGCACGCTGTACAAGACGCTGAGACGATACGACCCGGGACCTGCGGACCAAACGAGATGGATTCGTTTGGAATGGGCGATGAACCTCGACATGCTGCAGTACGCCTGTCCCTATGGCAGGTTCAACGTGGCACGGTGGAAGGAGATCCAGGGCGGGGGCGAGTCGATCTCGGGCGGAGGCGCCGATGCGCCGTTTGACCCGGAGAAGACCATCCCCGTCATCGATGCCTACTTTGAAGACGCCCTGCGCATCATGGAGGGTCCGTTGAGCGCGGCAAAGGCACGCAAGCTCTCCGAATTCGTGATGAACGAGGACAGCGCCTGGAGGAAGAATGGATTCACGTCTGTCACGCTGCCGAACCCCTCGCGGGCGTACGAGTTGCAATTGCGCGCCGAGGCCGATCATCGGGCGACGATGCTCGTCCTCGCGATTCACGCGCACCATGCCGAGCATGGAGAATGGCCGGCCAGCCTGGCGAAGATCGACAAGAAGCTCGGGCTCAAGGGTCTCAAGGCGCTGCGCCAGGACCCCTGCTCTGACAGGGAGTTTGTCTACAAGCTGAAGGACGGCCAGCCGTGGTTGTACTCCATCCTGGCCGACGGCAAGGACAACGGCGGTGCGCATGACCCGAAATGGGGAGAAGACAAGCCCAACAGCGACTACGTCTTCTGGCCTCTCGTAGAGTGACACCGCATCCGGCTTGAATCTGCCGAGCGGTCGTTCGCGCAAGAGGCCGCGTGGCGTGCCTTGCAACTCCCCGCCGGTCCGGTGCGCTCTCTTGGCGCGTAGCGTCGGTCCCCTGTGGCTGACGCATCGAATGACAGGGCAGCCGTGGCGAACCTGCGTCGCCCGCGGGGGGGGCGACGCTACATTCGCGGCACTGCATGCAACGCTCGACAAATCGACGGCCAAGGCCGGCCACATGATTCGTTTGACAAGCAACCCGCCGGCCAAGGTCGGCGGATATCGAAGACGAAAGACCGGCGATATCAAGGGGAAGGCGGCGTCACGTGCCCGTGCCGTCGGCGGGTTGTTCGAGGATGCGGCGGCGAAGGGCGAACAGCTCGCGGAAGGCCCGGAGGATGACGGAGATGTTGGCGCCGGTTTGCGTGCCGGCCGTGCGAGGATAATGGTTCACGCCGACCTCCGCGATGCGAAGGCCGCGCTTCTTGGCACGCGCGAGCAACTCCGTGCTGATGAGAGCGCCTTCGCTGCACAGCTCGATGGAATTGATCAGCGAGCGCGGCAGCAACTTGAACGCGCAGTCGATGTCGCGGACGTGCAGTCCGAAGAGCGTCCGAACCAACACGCCCCAGGCCCAGGCGTTCAGCTTGCGCAAGAAGTGGTCGGCCCGCTTGAGACGGTAGCCCACGGCTAGGTCGCACCGGTCGAGCAGGCCGATCAGTTTGTCCATCTCGCGGACGTCGAACTGGCCGTCGCCGTCGGTGAAGAAGATCCAGTCCATGCGCGACTCTTTCAAGCCGCGCGCCACGGCCCCGCCGTAGCCTCGGTTGGGACGGTTGTGGACCGCCCGGACCTCGGGCGTCTCGGCGGCGAGACGGTTGGCGATCTCGCCCGTGCGGTCGCGGCTGCCGTCGTTGACGATGATGACTTCGAAGCGGTCGGCGAAGTCTCGAGCGGCCGCCAGCGCGGCGCGCGTGACACGCTCGACGTTGGCCTCCTCGTTGTAGCAGGGGAAGAAGATGGAGAGGGACGGAAGTCGTTTCATGGCTTTGGACGGTCAACCGCTCGTTTGACGAATCCGGTCTACGATGTCGGTCGTGCTGCGTCCCTCCAATAGCGGCGCGAGCAGCACCTGACCGCCGCCTCGCTCCACCACGTCCTGGCCGACGACCGTCTTGCCTTCCCAATCTCGGCCCTTGACCAGCACGTCCGGCTTGATCGCCTCGATCAACGCCGCCGGCGTGTCCTCGTTGAAGATGACCACGTAGTCTACGTCGGCCAGGGCGGCGAGCACCGCGGCCCTGTCGTCTTGCGGCACGACCGGACGGCCCGGCCCTTTCGACAGTCGCCGGACGGAGGCGTCGGAGTTCATGCCGACGACGAGGATGTCGGCGTGCTTCTTACAGAACGTGAAGTTGGCGACGTGCCCGGCATGAAGCAGATCGAAGCAGCCGTTCGTGAAAGCGACCTTCTCGCGGCGTTGGCGCCGTCGAGACAGCTCGGGGAGGAGTTGGTCGAGCGTCCGCACCTTGCCGAGCGTCCGATGGTTCTCCAGGAGGAGTTCGCCCAGGATTTCCTCGCGACGGATCGGCACGCAGCCGAACTTCTCGACCTCCAGCCCGCCGGCGACGTTGGCCAAGGCGACGGCCTCGCGCAGGTCGGCCCCGCAGGCCAAGCCGACGGCTAAGGCGGCCAGCACCTCGTCGCCTGCCCCCGTCACGTCGTAGACGTCCCGCGTCTTCGTGGAGACGTGCTCGAAAGTCCCGCCGGGTCCGATCAGGGCAGCTCCTTCGGCGTCCAACGTCACGCAGACGTATTCTGTGCGGCAAACTGAAAGGATGTCTGCAGCGGCTGCCTTGACGGCGTCGATGCTCGGTAGGCGACGTCCGATAACCTTCTCGGTCTCCGTCCGGTTCGGGGTGATGATCGTGGCATCCGTATAACGTTCGTATTGACAGATACTTGCAGGATCAACCAAGACGGGGATGCCCCGTCGGCGAGCCATCTGGATCGTGCGACCGGCAAGCTCAGCGGTCACGACGCCTTTGTTGTAGTCCTCGATGCAGACCGCCTCGCATCGCGGCAGCAGAGCCTCGATTTTGGCCAGCATCTCCTCCTGAGGCCGTCCGACAACGGGCGAGGCCGATTCGTCATCCACGCGGATGAGCTGCTGGCGATGACGATGCTGCGCGAGACCGATCAGCCGGGTCTTGCGGGTCGTCGGACGGTCCTCGGCCCGGACAAGGCCTGAAGGATCGGCTCCCGCCTTGCG
>CAZERK010000009.1:0-5422 GCA_964514515.1 uncultured Planctomycetaceae bacterium | reverse complement strand
GCGGAGCAGGTGCTCCAGCAGTTCCCCATCCGGCCCCCGACCGACCGTCCCGACGCAATGCGGCACCGCGTCGAGCGAGGAGATGTCGGCGGCGACCGAGCCGGCGCCTCCCAAGGCATCCTCCTGTCGGACGACCCTGAGAACGGGGACGGGGGCTTCGGGGCTGATTCGTTCGGCGTCGCCGTAGAGGTAGCGGTCGATCATGAAGTCGCCGACGACCAGGATGTGCCGGCCGAGGGGGTGATCAAGCAACTCGTAGAGTCTTTGCCACATGGAGGTCGCCTGTCTGCGTTGGCATGGGCGTCGAGGCCATCGTCATGGTAACGGCGGGGCCTTCCTACAGCAACGTACCGCAGCGGGACGGCAACCGCCGCGGCTGACTGCCCGGTGCATCCGGCAAGGCTGCGACGGCGTACACCTCGGCTTCCCGGATCGATTCCAGCGCCGGTTCGGCCCGCGCAACGTTGAGAGAAGGAGTCGTCCGATAAAGGCTCAAGAGATCAGCGCTGTTACGCCGAATTGAAAGTATCGGAACCGCAAGTTCTGCGCGACGTCGGCTGTCGGAGACGCCGCCGTTGCCCGCAGTCATAACAACCGTGTCAGTCATCTGGCAACGCTTGAAGGATCGCCGAGATGAGGATCATCGCTGTTGCGAATCAGAAGGGTGGGTGCGGAAAGACGACCGTCGTCATCAATCTGGCAGCCTGCCTGGCCAGGGAAGGTCAGAGGACGCTCGCCGTTGACCTCGATCCGCAGGGGCATTGCGCCCTGGGTCTGGCGGTGCCCGAAGAGCAGATCGAGATGAGCGTCGCCGAAGTCCTGCTGGCTCAGAGCGGGGACGAGCCGCAGGATTTGTCCCGAGTCGCGTGGCAGATTTCCAGCAACTTCGACTTGGTTCCGTCGAAATTCGACCTCTCGTCGCTCGAACAGCGTCTGGCCGGGGTCACCGGGCGCGAGAGGCGGATGCGCACGAGCCTGGAAAGCGTCGATGGCAGATACGATTTCGTACTGATCGACACGCCGCCGACCGTCGGCTTCCTCACGCAAAGCGCGCTGTTCGCCGCGGACGAGATCATCATCCCGATGGACACGGGCTACTTCGCGCTGCAAGGGCTCTCCAAGCAACTCGATACGATCCGAAGCCTGCGGGCCTCGTGGGGCAAGGCCTTCACGGTCCGCATCCTGGCGAACCTGTACGACGTGCGGACGAAGCTGGGCCGGGAAATCCTGGCCGAGCTTCGCAAGCGGCACAGCGACGTGATGTTCAGCAGCTTCATCAACTTCAACACGAAGCTCAAGGAGAGCACGAGCCTCGGACAGCCCATCACGGAATACGACCCGTCCAGCAGCGGCTGCCGCGACTTTGTTCGCTTGGCGCGAGAGCTGATCTCCGCCGCGAAGCCGCACACCGCGACGGCGCCCGCCGCCGCCTTGGTCGCCGAGCCGCCCGACCACCTCCTTCGCCGGGCCGACGCCCTGGCCGCCGACGCCAATCGGCTCCTGGCGACCACGGAAACGCTGCTCGGCTCCGGCCGGGTCGCCGCCCGATCAACGCCTCAGACGTCGCCGACGCCCGAGCAGACGCAGCAGAGGATCGAGGCCATCTACGGCCCCAAAGCGGTCGAGGACGGCGTCATGTTCGTCTATCGGGGGGAAAACGCCGCCTCCGTCCGGCTGGCGGGCGATTTCAACGACTGGAACCCCGAGCGGACGCCCATGAAGCGGATCGATGATGCGACGTTCGCCGTCCGGGTGTCCCTGCCGCAAGGCCGGTACCGCTACCGCTACGTGGTGGACGGGGCCTGGCTCAACGATCCCGCCAACCAAGTCGTCGAGGCCAATCCGTTCGGCGACCTCAACAACGTCGTCGAGATTCGCTGATGCGGCCCGCCGTCTGGCTCTTCTTCCATCCACGCAGGCCGGATGCCATCTCTCAGTAAGGACCGTCCTCCGTTGAGGCTGTCTGCCATCTGCTGAAGGCTGCTATTCGCCCAGCCGAGGCGTCGGCCGATCGGCACCAGCGCACGACGGTTCCGCAGGTCCAGCAATTCGACCACGTCCAGCCAACCGACCTTGCCAGAACTGCGGTCCGACATGACACGACGAGCTGGGCTAGAATCCGCGTATCCATCCCGGACGGGATTCTGCAGGAGGTTTGACCAGGGTCGCCTGCTCTGCCAGGTCAGGCTTTGGGAGTAGGAAATGCACATGCCGATCTCCTATCGTAGCGTACGACCGCCGATTCGATCTCTTCTCGTGCTTCTGTTCAGCCTTCCGCTCGTTCGCGGTTGCGAGGTCTCCTCAGCCGTGCCCGACGAGAGCCGGCTGTACTACTTGCCCTTTGCAGCGGGCTCCGCGTACCTCGTTCAGGCGATCGGCTTTGGACAGGGCGGACATGACGGCTACTACGCCGTGGACTTCGCGATTCCGGAAGGCGTCAAAGTCCTCGCGTCACGAGACGGGACGGTCGTTGACGTCGTCGAGAACTGCCCGAACGAGGACTCCTCGGAGCCGATCATCTGTAGCGACAACCTGATCGCCATCCGCCACGAGGACGGTTCCATCGCCCGCTACAGGCATCTGCAGCCTGGCGGGAGCTGCATTAACGTCGGCGATGAGGTGCTGAGGGGCGACGTCATCGGCGTCAGCGGGAATCGGGGCCGCACGCTTCAGCCGCACCTGCATTTCGAGGTCCTGGCGTCGGAAGGACAGACCGGCTCGGGCCGTTGCGGACCGAGCAACAACGGCACGATGGAGATCCAGTTCGCTGATGTCCCGGGAGATGGGTACGCGATGTGGCTCCACATCCATCGATCGTTGAATCAAGTAAACAGAGACTTCTGCTCGCAATAGCCTTCAAAGGCCCCTCCTTTGAGTCCCCCCGATCCCCCCCAAGCAGCCTGTGGCAGGAGGGAAAGGGCGTCTCGCGGGGACACCGTTTTCGGCAGCGCCGGCGCCTTCTGCTCGGAGGCAATCCCCTCTTCCCACGGGCTGGTAGCCAGAACGTCCCGTATAGAGGTCGTCAAGGTTCGGAGCCGACTCACAAGCCCCGAACCTCCTTGCGCGGGAAAGGCGATTACCAGGATGCCCCCCAGGGTAATCGCGTTCTCGTCATGTCGGCCGTGCCGGCACGAGCCCGAACAGTACCGTTCCGATAGATCGGGACGGCTCTGATTGCGAGGATACGGATGACCTGCCCGCCGCGTCGGATGGGGTAGCGTCTGGGTTGCGGAACGTCCCCCGTTGCGGATATCATGTGGTGTTCTTGGCGTTCTTGTTGGGTCCTTCGAGGACTTGTACGGGAAGCATCGCGACCCCCCGGCTCGGCCCCCAGGTTGCCTCGTGCAGCGACGGGAGGCCGACGCGACGCCGGCGAGGCGCCGAGGCCTTTGCATCGCTTCGGACCTCGAGGTTGAGCGCCGCCTGTACGCTCGGATCGACCCGGTTCGGAAACCTGGAGCCGTCTCACGAGGACGGCCGTCATGGAAAGGATGCTGCACGCATGATCAAAGTCCGCCCCCGCCCCAACGAATCGGTCCAGCAACTCATGCGACGACTCAAGAAGCTGTGCGAACGAGAAGGCGTTCTGCGAGAGATGAAGCGGACCGCCTACTACGAGAAGCCTTCCGACCGCAACCGCCGGAACATGCGCAAGGCCAAGCGCCGCACGCAACGAGTCGGCTTCACCCTGGATGGCCGTTGACGCACCGCCGTGCAGGAGGCGCGCGGCGCCATGCCGCGCTCCTCGCGCAGGCTTGCTGCATCTCTACGCGCCCCGGCCTGCATTGCGCCGTGCCGTCTTGCGCCGCCGCCCGGAATCGCTCGCGTGCGCGCCTGCTTGTCGCACGACGACGCAAGCGGTACGATGGTGCCCGTCTGCCGACGCTCGATGGGGAGCGCCAGAACGCCCCGCACGATGATCCCGGTTCACGCCTGGTTTGGAGGGAACCCATGACATCCTTGCGCATCGCCGCCGCCGTCCTGTTGACCGCCGCCGCTTCCGTCTGGGGACAGGAGGCGCCCGCCTCAGCCGGTGCGTTCACGTTGGCTGAGCGCGCCCCCAAAGACGCCCTGATCGTTGTCGCCTGGAGCGGCGCCGACCAGACCAAACCTGTATTCGACCAATCGCGGCTGGGCCAGTTGTGGAGCAACGAGGATCTTCAGAACGGCCTCGGCCAGCCTCTCGGCGCCGCCTGGGCGCTTATTAAGGAGAAAGCCGCCGCCGAGGGCAAGGAGGCCCAAGCCCTTCTCGGCGAGGAGATCGTCGGCCAAATCTGGCGGAATCCGGGCATCGCTTGTCTGTTCCCAATCGAGCCGACTGACGACTATCCGGCTTCGCTTGGCGTCGCTTTCGAATGGCAGGCCCCGCCGAACGGCGCCGAGTTGGCGAAGGAGATCGCCTCGACGATCTCCGAGGCCCTGGGAAAGGACGCCAAGAAGATCAAGTTCGGCAAGACGGTCTATACACGGATCAGCAAGGCCCCGCCGATCTACCTGGCGATGCGCAAGGGGCATTGGATCGTCGCCTTCGGCAAGCAGACCGCCGATGCGATGGCCAAGAAACGAACCGGCTCGCGATCGTTCGCTCAGAACGCCTGCCACCAACGGGCGCTCGATGCGATCGGGGACATCAAGCCGTTCTTCTACACGTGCGTGGATACGGCGAAGCTCAACGCGCATATGCAGAACGCCCTTGCAAGCGACGCCGCCCGAGCGCCGGCGTCATCCCAACCGACGACGTCAGAGAACTCAAAGGCCGGGTCGAGCGGCGATGATCCCGCTTGGGGCTTCCAGGCGACGCTGGCGTCCTCGGCGGTCATGCTGGGCTTCGTCACGTTTCTCTCAGATATCTCCATGCTGGGCAGCGCGGAGTGCGCCAACGCCGTCTATTTCGACGGGCCCGACCTTCACGAGGTCTCGTACGCCCGGGCGAGCGAGGAACACCCGTTGCCGTTCGACTTCATCGCCACGAAACCGGCCGATCTGAAACGATTGGAAGATGCGCCCATCAACACGGTCTTCTTCTCCCTGCTGACATGGGAACCGGCGGCCATGTACGCGCAAGCGTTGAAGACCGTCGAAGAATGGTGGCGTCAGTACGACCGAGCGTTTACCCAAGCGGGCGCCCGTACGATGCCGGAGAACCTCGGGAAGCACATCGCTGACAAGTTGGGCCTGGACATCGAGAAAGACCTCCTGGCGCATCTTGGCGACCACGTCTTGTACATGGGGCTCCGGGAGAAGGCGGCCGTCGTGTACGTCGTGGCCTTGGATGTACGGGATACGGCGGCGGTGCAGAGCTTCCTTGACAAGGTGCTGGCGTTGGTGCCCAAGGAGATCGAGGTCGATCCCGTCGAGTTGGAAGGCGCCAAGGCCTACACGCTCTCGATTCAGGAATTGGGCCTCGCCGGCCAACTCGACG
>CAZERK010000008.1:11512-20539 GCA_964514515.1 uncultured Planctomycetaceae bacterium | reverse complement strand
CCCCCAACGCCGTCAGGCCCGTCTCCCGCAACGATGCCATCGACGTGGCATTGCTCCCGTCGCCTTCCAGGTCCGACTGGGCGGCGGCGAGGGAGTTCGGATGGGCCGAGATCAGCGGATTTACCGCGATGTCCAGGCTGCTGCTGCCGGTAAACAACGTATTCAGGCCCATGCACGCCAAGAACCCGGACCGGTCGTCGGCAAACGTGAACTCGGTGCCGCTCGCCGCAGTCAGTTGGAGCCGCCCGTCCGCCAAAACCGTCGCCGTCACGCCGGGCACGTTGTTGGTGATGTCGGTGGCGACGGAGTTGAGCGTCGAGTCCGCCCCGATGCCGTCCAGATCGACGTGGATTTGCGTCCGCACGACCAGACCGGTCGCCTTGTCGGTCACGTCGATAAAGAACGAGCCGGACGTCGGCAGGAACGCGAGCCCGTTGTCCGCCGTGTTCAAGGCCGCGTCGGCGTCGAGCACGCCCGAAACGCTCGTCATGCTCGTGAAGCCTTCGAGCCCCCGGCCGCCGGCGTGAATCTTGTTCACCTCGTGGATCAAGGATGCAGCCAGGTTGTCCAGTCGCGCGTATTGCGACGCGAAATGCGTGTCGCGGCTGGCGATCAATCCCGCTGCCTTGCCGCTCGTCGCCGTGACGGGCCCGCCGTTGTGCTTGAACTGCACGCGGGCCTTGGTCAGCCCGTCCGAGCCGATCTCGTTGGCGGTCGTCAAGCCGAAGTTCGTGCCGAACTGCACGAGGGCATCGTTGCCCACGTACACGTTGACCGCGCCGGACGGCTGCTCGCGGACCGTGATCTCGAAAAGTTCCGATAGCTCGCCAAGCAAGATGTCCCGTTGATCACGCAGCGAAGACGCGATTCCCCCGCCCGCCTCGGCCGCGGTGATCTGCGTGTTCAAGTCCGCGATCTGCGTCGCGAGCTGGTTCGCCTGCTGCGTCGTCCGCTCGATTTCCGTGTTCAGATCGTCTTGGACGGCGACCAGATCTTGCCGGACCTCCCGCATCTTCTGGGCCAGCAGACTCGCGTTGTTGATGACAATGCCGCGCGTGGCGTAGTTCTCGGGACTGTTCTGCAGGTCGCCGATCGAGCCGAAGAACGCCTCCATCAGCGTGCCGAGATTGCTGTCCCCGAGCGGATTGAAGATGCCTTCGATGCGATCCAGATTCGACTGCTGGGTCGCGGCCGACTGCGTATCCGACGTCGCCGTCCGCAAGCGTGCGTTCAGGGCCTCGTTGACGGCCCGGCGCACGCCCGTCAGCCGCACGCCCAGGCCCAACTGCCCGCTGCCGTAGTTCGCCCCCGGGACCGCCGACAGGTCGGGGCTGGTCCGCGTGTAGCCCGGCGTGCCGACGTTGGCGATGTTCTGGCCAACGATCTGCAAGGCCGCCTGGTACGCCGCCAGGGCGTTCCGTCCTACACCGAGAGCAGATGACAAACCCATGACACCTATCCCATCGCGTCCAGGACCTGCGCCGCCGCCGGTCCGTGCTGACCGCCGCGCCCGTAGGTCGCGGTCTCCTCGCCCGACGACATCATCGCGGCGAAGACCGTCTTGAAATGCCCCAGCATCTCGCGGCAAACCATCTGCACGACTCGGTTCGCCTCCGCCAGCCGGAGCATCTCCTCCCGCAATCGATCCGCCAGAGACGTCAACTTCCCGCCGGCCGCCGGTTCCAGCTTGGCTGCCAGCCGTTTCAGCGTTACGTCCTTGGCATCAATCGTCTGATTCAGGCCCAACTCGTGGCACATCCGGGCGACCAGATCGTGACGCTGCCGGTCCATCTGCGACACAATGGACGCCATCCGGCCCTCCCGCGTCGCGGCCCGCAGAATTCCATCGCCGTCGGCTCGGCGCATCGCCGCCAACTTCTCGCGCACGATCTCGCGCAGAGCGACCTGCGTCTCGATCAGCCGCTCAATCAAGCCGGCCAGCTCGCCGGTCAGCCTTGCCACGACGCCGCTACTCATCTCTTCCGGCTCCACCCTGAACGCTTGTTTCCGCACCAGCCGGGGCGCTCGTTGCCGCCTCAACCGGGGCGCTCGTCGGCTCCGCACCGCCAAGCGCACGCGGCGACACATCATCCGTCGATGCTCCCGGCAACTCTTCCGCCGATTCGGCCGTCGCCTGCGATCGTGCCCCCAACCGATGCTGCATCGATTGACACAGCCGACTGGCGATGGGATCGTTCGGTGCCCTGCCCAGCCGCTGCGCGATCTCGAGCCCCAACTGCCCCTGGAAAACCTCCTCGCCGCGACCGCCGTGCATGTACTTGCCCTTGAGCGACGACTGTTGCATCTGCCGCAGCAACGTCCCGTAGAACACGCTTCCGACAAACTCCCCGACGCGGCGCCGAAGCGGGTCGTCCGTGGCGCCGTCGGCCACGCCATCCGCAAGGGCCTGCAGGCCGGCCGGCACGCCTTCCGCCGCATAGGCGGAGGAGCGGTACAGCGCCGGCGTCTCGACGTTTGTCAGTCCTTGCACGTTCATCTGACGCGCTACTCCACGATGACCAGCTTGCCGCGAATCTTGCCCAGTCGGTGCAGGTTCTCGACGATCTCGATGATCTCTTCCGACGGCACGTTCAACTGGTTCAGCGCCGCCACCAATTCCTGTAATTTCGCGCCCCCGTCCTCGCTCTCGGGGACCTCGATCCCCGTCGCGTGCTGCTCCTTCACGAGCGGCGCGTCCGGCGTCGGCGTCAGCGGCGGCTGCACGGGCATGATCGACATGCCGTTATGCGAGATCACCGCCGGCCCGATCTCGACGCCCTCGCCGATCGCAATCGTGCCCGTCTTGCGATTGATGACGATCCGCGCCTCGCCGACCGGCATCAGCAGTTCCGTGTTCTCGATCCGAGCGATGAAGTCCGCCGGGTTCTGCCGTTCCTCCTCGGGAACTTGCACGACGACGTTCTTCGGCCCGACGGCCGTGGCGATCTGACGGATTTGGCCGATCTCGGAGGCGTTCTCGTTGATCACCTGCGCGATGACCGAGGCCAGCGCATGACTGGCATGAACGTCCTCCAGTACCAGGGTGATCTGCCACGCCTCGTCGATGTAGTTGTGGATGACGTCCGCCTCCATCGTGGCCCCCTGCACGATCTCCCCGTTGGTGCGGATTGTCGGATCGGGCAGACGGATCGGCCCCTGGGCAAACGCGAAGATGCGGCTGAGGCCAGGCCCCTGCAGCGGCGTCGTCACGAGATAACCGCCAGCCAGGCTCTTGGCCGCTCCCACCGAGTTCACGCGCACGTCGATCCGGTCGCCCTCGCGAACACCGTTCTCCGGGATCGTCGCCTCGACCATCACGACCGCGACGTTCTTCGTGTCCTTCAACGAGCCGGCTGGCACCGGAATCTCAAACTTGTCTAGCATGGCTTGCAACTGAAGAATGGAGGCCATGTACTTGCCGCCGTCGCCCGAACCCGGCAGACCGATGACCAACCCCATGCCGACAAGTTGATTCTGCCGCCGGCCCTTGAGGTGCGTCACGTCCGCGACGCGCGTCGCCATCGCCGCCGTTTGGATCGCAAACAGCACCACCACGGCGAACATCAGAATCCGACGCCACGACCCAACAGACGTGTTTAGCCGCGACCCGATGGGCTCGTTTAGCCGCGACGCGAAGCGGAGCGCGCAACAACAGACCCGCGCAATCTCGCCCGCAACCGATCCCGCGAGCCGCGGCCATCCTCGTCCGCGCCTTGCCGGCCGGCTGGCGTGCTGCGATCCGTCTTGTTGTGCCGCCACGTACTTCATGCTTCGCATCTCAGAACGGCTTGGCCGTGTCGAGCAACTCCTTGAACCAACCGCGCTTGACGGCATCCTTGACCGCGCCCTCGTTCATCGTGCGAACGTCCAAGCCGAAGATCTTGTCGCTCGCGATCGTGTTGTCCGCCGAGAGTTGGTCGGGATGGCATTCGCCGGACAGCCGCAGGTATTGCGACTCGTCGTCGATCTGCATGCACGACCATCCGACGATGACCAGATTGCCGTTCGGCTTGACATCGATGACTTTGGCCATCAGCCGGGTCTCGAGGACGTCATCCCGGTCGGCCTTGCCTTCATTCTTCATGTCGTTCTTCGAACCAAAGTCAATCTCCGGCTCTCCCGTCGGAAACGCCTGCTGACGCCAGCGGCGGTCATGCAGGCGGAACCAAGCATCCAACTTCGCCTGCACGTCCCAGTCGCTCTTCTGTTCAACCTTGGCGTCGCTGGCGTGCCGCAGTCGATAGCGCACGACCACGCCGATGAAGTCGTTGACTTGAATCACCTTGGGCTCGGGCAACCGAAGCGCCGTCAGCGAATGCCCCGCCAGGACGACGTTGCGATTCACGCCTTGCGGCACGGCCGCCCCCGCGTTCGCCCGCAGCGCCCCGTTGGACGCCGGCTGCGTGGCGGCGGCCAGCTCGGCCGCCTGTCGCGCCTGCTCGGCGAGGTAGAGCGAGCTGGTCTGCCCCAAAACCCAGCCGGGGGGCACGATGCTGAGCACCAGGATGAACAATGCCAATCTCACGACACCCGTTCCTTACTGGCTGCTGGCGAGTTGCCGAGCGCCATCGAGCGAGACCGTCGCCGGACCCGTCACGACCGCCTCGAGCAAATCCTGCTTGCGCTTCGTTCCGTCGCGACGCACCTCGATCACGTCGCCGATCGAGCCTTCCCGTTGAGCCCGACCCGTCGTCTTGATGACTAGACCGCCGCGCCGACTCCAGATCATCACCCGGTCGCCCCGGCCGATCAGCGGCTTGGTCTCCAGGTGCTTCGGCTGGAGCATCTCACCCGGACGGATGAACGTCCGGCTCTGTTGCCCTATGGCTGCCGCCAACTCCGTCAGGCCCACGTCGTTCGCGTTGGAAAACCGCCGCTCCTCGATGCACAGATCGCGCCCCTCGACCGTCTCGCCGCGGTTGATCGACCGCCGCGCCGACACGACCTCCTTCAGAAGCCAGACCTCCGCGACGATCGGAACCGTCCGCTGCAATTCCTCCCCCTGATAGACGTCGACTTCGTAGCTCAACAGGCCGACGACCTGCGTCTCTCGCGGCCTGACGTCGAAGCGATACTGCGGCCCGTCGATTTGCAGGTCCCGACGGTTGGCCGGGCTGAAACGGATTTCCAGCTTCCCGTCCAGCCCCCCAGCCTTCGCCATGATGTATCGCCGCATCGCGGCTTCCAGGCTGGTCCCGGACGCCGCGACCGGGGCCTTCGCCTCCGCGGCGGCCTTCTTGTTCGCGGGTCTCTTTCCTTTGGCGCGAGACGGGTCTTTCGGTGAGGGCGCGGCCTTTCGGACAGGCGGCTCGGGCTCGTGTCGCGGCCGTGACACCTGACACCGCGAGTTGCCGCACAACGTAATCGAAGCGAGATTGGCCCCCGCGTCCGCCAAGGCCCCGCGCACGTCGGACACCCGTACCAGGATTTCCCCACCTTCGCGCGGCGCAGCGTGAACGACCACCGGCCCCAGGGCCTCGACCGTCGCCGCGTCCAGACCCCGGAGCTCGGCCACGTCGGACAACGTCACCGCGTCCGTCGTCACGCAAGCCGTCGGCCAGATTCGGATTTCTTGTGCAAACGACCCAGACGCCGCCGCGAGCGCGGCGACGATGGCAAGAACGCCGGACAACGTGCGCAGATTGAGCGACCGGCCGCCGGATGCGAGCGGCCCGCCCACAGCCGACCCGATCAACGGCGTGCCGCCTCCGTCAAGGGCCGCCTCGCCCGGCGCCTTTCGAAGCGCAATCTTCCAACATCCATGTCGCTTCTGCATCTTGACGTCTCCGCCGTCTTCTCCAGCCCCCGGACGCTAACTCACGTCACCGCGCGCTACCTCCTCAGGTTGTTCACCGTCTGCATCGTTTGGTCGGCGCTCTGGATGGCTTGCGAGTTCAACTCGAACGAGCGCTGCGTCTTGATCAGTTCGACCAGCTCCCGCACGGGATCCACGTTCGACATTTCCACCATGCTTTGCTGGATTGCTCCCAGGCCGTCCTGCGTCGGGTTGCCGACAATCGGCGGACCCGATGCGTCCGTCTCCTGGTACAAATTCGCCGCAATCTGCTTCAGACCGGCGGGATTGATGAACTTGCCCAGCTCGATCTGGCCGATGTCCTGAAACTCCGTCGCCCCCGACAGACGCACCTGCACAACGCCGGTCCGCGAGATGGCGATGTCCGAAGCGTCCTGTGGAATCGTGATCGTCGGCTCCAGCCGGGCCCCGATGCTGTTCGCCAGCACGATCTCCCCGTCGGCGTTGCGCTCGAACGTGCCGGCCCGCGTATAGACGGTCGTCTCCGCCCCGTCGACGAACGCCTGCACCTGGAAAAACCCGTCGCCCTCAATCGCCAAGTCCAACGGCTGCTGCGTCTGGTCCAGCGAGCCTTGCGTGAAGTCCAGTTGGGTGCCGGATACGTCCACGCCGAGCCCGACCTGCTTGCCCGTCGGCAGCGGTTGGTCCAACCCGTTTCGCAGCCCCGGCTCCTCGAGCGTCTGATAGAGCAAGTCCTCGAAGTTGGCCCGTGATCGCTTGAAGCCCACCGTCTCGATGTTCGCCAAGTTGTTGGCCACAACGCCGAGCTTGAAGTCCATCGCCTTCATGCCGGTCGCTGCGGTATACAATGCTTGAACGCCCATCTCACCTTCACCCTGAAGCCGTGTTCCCTGTTCAGCCGACGACGCCGAGTTGGCCCACCATCCGCCCGACCGACTCATCCTGCAGCGTGATCATCCGAGCGTTCGTGTCGTACGCCCGCGTGGCGGCGATCAGGTCCACCAGCGCGGCGATCGGCTCGACGCCGGACGCCTCAAAGCAATGCTGCCGGATCGTTCCCGACGCCTCCTGACGCTGCGCACGCTCGGCCGAGAACAAGTCCTGGCCGGTCTTCTCGAGCGCCCGCCGGTCGGCGAAGTCAGTCAATCCCAGACGGCCCACCAAGGCGCCGCCTTGATGGATTCGCCCCAGTCGGTCAACCTTGATCTCCCCGCTCCCCACGCCGCGATCCAGGCGAATGCTCTGCCCGTCCTCATCCAGCACGGCCGCGCCGCTGGCGGCCTGCACGAGCACGCCGTCACGGTCCATCATCAATCGCCCGTCGCGCGTATAGCGAACGCCGTCCGGCGTCCGAACGGCCAGGAAACCGCCGCCGTCCACGGCGACGTCGAGGGGATTGTCGGAAGGGATGAAGCCGCCCTGGGCGAAATCCGTGTACACCGGCGTCTCGAACAGACCGCCGGTCATCGCGTCCAGGACCGGATGCCGGGTTCGCAGGTCTCCCTGGCTCGTCGAAGCGTTCAATCGCTCGACAAACGCCACGCGGTCCGCCTTGAAGCCCGGCGTCTCAGCGTTCGCCAGATTGTTGGCGATGATCGCTTGCCGATACTCTTGGACCTGCAACCCTGCGGCAGATTGCCACAAACCGTAAACCATGGGTTATCCACCCGAAACCACCCGCGGCATTTCCAACACCGCGCCGCCATCCAGGTCGGCGCCCGCCGCCTGGACCAGGTGCACAGCCGTCGCCACCAGGGCCGCCCGCCGAACGCGACAACCCAGCGTCCGCCAGTCAGGCAGTGCCGCCGCCTTGTCACTCGTCATTCGACGATGCTCGCCCAAATTGGAAAGTTCGTCTGGCACGCACGTCTCCTGGTGCGCCTGGACTCCGCGCACTCGAACTCCGCCGCACCGAAGGCATCCGCTATGCCAGATCGACGGCGCCCGCGATCGAGACGCCCGCGCGACGCTCATCTAACTGCTTTCAAGAAAGGGAGTTGCGATTCTACAGAATTGAGGCGAAACCGCGGCGTCGCGCGACGCGATGACGCCGCCCGCCTCCTTCACGAGCGCAGAACCTGCACGAAGACTGGCAACTTCAGCAGGCGTTTCTGGCGTATGGAAGCGCCCCGAGTCGCGGGGGCGAGAATTCCTTCTCGCGCCGCCTCCTGCGCGAAACCTGACCGCCGCCGCTACTTCCGCTGGCGATACAGAGACTTGTCGACGATGGCTTCCATCGCCTTGGTATTGAGGTCGCCCCCTAGAAACGTGTTGATTTGCGCAACGATGTCCTTGCCCCGCCCCATCAGGATTTCGTTGTAATCAACCTCGATCAACTCGAGGTTCTTCTGCATCCTCACCCAATTGAGAACCTGCTTGACGTGGGCCAGGAGCATCTGCCGCATCTCTTCGTCGCTCGGCCCGCCAGGCTTCTCGGTCCCGCGACGGACAAGCATCTGCCGTTGCGACGCCAGCACCTCGTCGATCTTGCGCCGCATGAACAGGATTTTGCAGCGATGCTCCGACGGGAGGTCGAGCAGAAGCTGTGAGATCATCTTGACGACCTTGCCCCGGGCCTCCGGCAGCCAGGCCTTGTCCTCCTTGATCTTCTTGACCCGCTCGAACTCGTAATAGCCCTTCGGGTTGTCCTCGTCCGCCGTTCGGATGCCGTCGGTCAACGCCGGGATGCCGCCGGCCTCCAACATGCTCATCAACATGCTGGTCCCCGACCGCGGCAAGCCCGACACGATCGTGATGACGTCTGCTCTGCTCATGTCGCCTTCCTATTAGTCGACCTGCGCGTGACGCCTCGCTCGACCGCTTCTCGAGCCTCGCCGTCGCGCGTCAGGGAACCGATCGCGCCCGCCCCCTGCGACAACCTCTCAGGCCTTGCTCTCGCGATAGTAACGCGAAATCATCGGCACGAGGTACTCGTCGAAAGCCCGATCCGCGCCGTAATCCGGCTCCCAGCCCCAATCGCGTCGGGCCGGCGTGTCGTCCACCTCCGCCGGCCACGTATTCACGATCGCCGCCCGCGGCGGATCCGGCTGGAACGTGATCTTCGCCTTGGGGAACGACTTGAGCACGCGGTCGCGAACCTCGCCCGCCGACGGACTGAACGCCGTCACGTTGTACACGCGTTGGCTGAGCCGTTCGGCCGGCGCCTCGGACAGTCGGATGAGCGCCTTGATGGCGTCCGGCATCGCCATGAACGGGATCCGCGCCTCCTCCGACACGAAGCACGCATAGGG
>CAZERK010000008.1:0-11502 GCA_964514515.1 uncultured Planctomycetaceae bacterium | reverse complement strand
CGCGCCCGACGCGGCGGCATGGATCATCTCCGGCGCGAAATCGCTCGTCCCGCCCGATGGCTTCGTCACCGCGCTGATCAATCCCGGGAAGCGGATCGCCCGGAAATCGACGCCGCTGGGCACGCGCTCCGCGGCGAGCTGCCGATAGTGCAACGCGAAGTACCGCCCCAACTGCTCGCAGTACAGTTTGTTGCAGCCGTACATCGTCGTCGGGAAGTTGTAGTCCGTCTCGTGGACGCGGCCGGCCTTGTTCTTCGTCGCAAGGTCCGGCAGGCCGTACACGGCGATGCTGCTCGGAAACAGGAACTTCACCGAATGCCCGTGCCAGCGCGCCTGTTCGTGGGCCAGCTTGAGCAGGTTCAGCGTGCCCTCGACGTTCACCTTATGCGCCGTGTCCGGCGTGTACTCCGCCCGCGTGCTCAACAGCGCCGCCAGATGGTAGATTTGATGAATCTCGTACTCGCTGACGAGCCGTTGCAACAGGTTCTCGTCGAGGATGTCGCCGGCGATCGCCGCCACGCAGTAATCCCGCAACGACTCGTCCAGCAGCTTCAGGTCCAGGGCGACGACGTCGTGTTGATGCTGCTTGCCAAAGAACTCCACGAGGCCGTGGCCGATCTCGCCGTTGGCCCCGGTAATCAGAACGACCGGTTTCCGCATCGGGTGTCTCCAGGTGGGTCAACGCATCAGATACCAAGGTACCGCGAGAAACCGGCCGCTGGCAAGGGCGCACGACTGCCGCGACCCGCGCACCCGTTCTGCCGCTCCGGCGCATTCGTTTAGCCGCTCCCCGCCGCGGCGGGGAGCGCGTTCCCACATCCTCCGCGTTGCGCTCGTCCGGCAGCGCTGCACGCCGCGCGTTCCGTCTGTCTCGATCAACGACCTGCGCTGTTCCCCGCCATCAGCCGCCCAACCGCCGCCAACCAGTTGACCCCCCACACGCCAGCCCCTAACATCCCGTGGCCGGCCTTCCCTTGCCGAGGTCGTCCCGGCGGTCGCGCGTTCACCGAACTGCGACCAGCCTCAACCGGCCGAGAGATGGGCCCTCGCCACGCCGACGCCTCCGCGACAAACGGACGCCGGCACGCGACGGCCTCACGTTCGCGCTGCTCGGCCACGGGTTAACCCCCACAGAACAAACCGGAGGCGATCATGAGTCAAGCGACACCGCCAGACCGTTTCCATGCCGTCGGCCGAAACAACGTAACCAACACGCCGCAATGGTCGCGGCTGGACCCCGACCTCCAACAGGCCGTCCGGGTCGTCTCGACGGTCCTCCCGTTCAGGACCAACGCCTACGTCATGGACCGCCTGATCGATTGGGACCGCGTCCCCGATGACCCGATCTACCAGCTTACCTTCCCCCAGCGCGGCATGATCGAAGACGCCGACTACGCCGTCATGGCCGAACTGGTCGGCCGAGACGCCCCGCGCGAGGAGATCGAGGCGGCCGCCAACCGCATTCGCCTCAAGCTGAACCCCCATCCCGCCGGACAGATGACGCACAACGTGCCGATCGTCGACGGCCAGCCCGCGCCAGGCATCCAGCACAAGTACCGCGAGACGGTCCTGTTCTTCCCCGGCCAAGGCCAAACGTGCCATGCCTATTGCACCTTCTGCTTCCGTTGGGCGCAATTCGTCGGCATCGACGACCTCAAGTTCTCCAACAAGGACGCCGACCTCCTGGTCAGCTACGTCCGCCGCGAGTCCGACGTCACCGACGTCCTCTTCACCGGCGGCGACCCGATGGTGATGAGCACCGACCGGCTGCGACAATACATCGAGCCGCTGCTCGATCCGTCGCTTGAGCGCGTGCAGAACATCCGCATCGGCACGAAGTCCGTCGCCTACTGGCCGCAGCGGTTCGTCACCGACCGCGACGCCGACGATCTCCTCCGCCTCTTCGAGCAAATCACCTCGGCGAGGCGGATGCTCTCCATCATGGGGCACTACTGCCATCCCGTGGAGCTGTCCACGGACGTCGCCCAGCAGGCCGTCCGGCGCATCCGCTCCACCGGCGCCCAGGTGCGCATGCAGGCCCCGCTCATCCGGCACATCAACGACAACGCCTCCGTCTGGACGAGCCTCTGGCAAGACGGCGTGCGCCTCGGCGCCATCCCGTATTACATGTTCATCGAACGTGACACGGGCGCCCGCAACTACTTCGAGATCCCCCTCGTCCAGGCGTGGAAGATTTATCGCAAGGCGTTCAGCAAGGTCTCCGGCATCGCCCGAACCGTGCGCGGCCCGTCGATGTCGGCGTTTCCCGGCAAGATTCGCATCAGCGGCGTCGCCGACATCGCCGACCAGAAGGTCTTCGTGCTCGAATATCTCCAAGCCCGAAACCCCAAGCTGGTCCGCCGTCCGTTCTTCGCGAAGTACGACGCCGAGGCGACCTGGTTCGACCAGCTCGAGCCCGCGACCGACGCCGCCCGCGCCTTCTTCCCCCCGCCCGAGCCGCCCGATGCCGCGCCGCCCCCGCTCACCGTCCGCGGCGGCCTCGTCATCGCCGCAGAAGAGTAACGCCCACAACGAATGAGAGCCGCCGTCTGCGACGGTGGTGCATCGCCTTCACAGAAGGCAGATCGGAAGACGAACACCGAGGCGGGCGCAGGTTCGCTGGCGGCGCAAAATGACTCCCTCTCCCCCATCGGGGCTGAGGGCCAGGGTGAGAAAGCACGGAATCGGGCCGACCGACACCCTTACCCCAACCCTCTCCCGGCAAGGGAGAGGGAACAAAGCGCGACGGCGCGGCCGGCACAGCAGAGACTGACAATACGCGCGGGGAGACAGAATGCAACATCTCGCCTGCGCGTTAGAATGCCCCCATGCCCGTCGAGACGCACCATCTCTCGGTCAAGACCCAAGGCGACAACCAGGTGATGGACTTGACCTCGCAGTTGTCGGAGCTCCTGGCGTCGTCGAAGCTGGCCAACGGCGTCGCGACGCTGTTCGTCATCGGCTCGACCGCGGGGCTCACGACGACGGAGTACGAGCCGGGCCTCGTCAGCCACGACCTGAAGCACTGCTTCGAGAAGCTCGCGCCGGAAAACGCCTATTACAAGCACGAAGAGACCTGGCACGACGACAACGGGCACGCGCACGTTCGAGCGTCGTTGCTGGGTTCTGGCCTGACCGTGCCGTTCGTGAATCGCCGGGCAACCCTGGGCACGTGGCAGCAGATCGTTCTGATCGATTTCGACACGCGGCCGCGAAGCCGGGAGATCGTCGTTCAGTTGATCGGCGAGTAATACCGATTTCTTCTTGTAACAGGCGGTTCACGACGTGCTGAGTACTGCAGGCCGTCCCATGCGTTGGCCTGAGCGCGGTTCGGAACGGCGAGGCCGGACTGATGTTCGACGCGGAATTCGATTCAATCCTGACGCGGCGCGTGCGGACCATGCGGATCATCGTGGCGGCATTGGCGTGCGGCGTCCTAGCGCTCCTGGCCGTCGTACTGTTTGCGCCCCTGGAGGGCTTCATCTCGCGTTCTGGGGGCGTCGCGCCGGTCGTGACTCATCTCGCGCTGGGTTACGGTGGCCTGACCCTTCTGGCGGGTTGGCTGGTGCCGCCCATCCTCATCAAGATGGTGCGGCGGAGGATCGCCACGGGCCTGTCCACCTTGCCGTCCTCGCGTGTCGGCCATGAAGAGCTGACCGGCCCCCTGCTGAAGATGGAGCTGGATGTGCTGGTCCGCGTGCTGTTCGGACAGACCATCCTGGCGGGGGCGATCTTCGAGGGCGGCGCAATCTTCCTTGCGGCGGCCTACCTGGTCGATCGGCAACCCGCTTGCGCGATCGGCGCGGCCATCCTCGCCGGCGCCATCCTGCTGCATTTTCCGACGCGCGATCGGGCCGCGACCTGGATCGAAAAGCAGCTTCGCGAGATCAACACCGCGCGCGACGCGGCCCCGTCGTCCCCATCGTCGCGCGCGTGAGATGCGCCGCGGCTTGCTTCAGCCGCCCAGGCGGAGCAGCGCCTCCTCCAACGCCGGCAGGTGATAGTTGTAATGCCGGATGCCGGCTTCCTCGATCGCGTCGCGCAGCGGCGCGTCGTCCAGCAGTTGGCTGACCGGCACCGCCCGCGCGGCAGACAGGAACCGTTCCTCGGCGGCCCTCAATTGCGGCAGCAGCATCACGTACGACATCCGCTTGTTCTTGCGGTAGACCTCGTCGTTGATTCGGTCGAGGTCGCGTCCCGATCTCGCCGTTTCGCCGGCGTGCTTCTCGATTCGCTCGGCCGCCTCGTCCATCCAATAGGCCAGGTGCCCCGCCAAATCCCGTACGTTCCAGGTGTCGTTGACCAACAGCCGTTCGGCGGTCACGTCGTTGAATTGGTCGAACGCCTCACGGGCGCGTGCGATTCGCTGGACGATCCGTTGCAACAAGGCTTCTCGCGCGTCCATCGGTTTTCCTTGCTGTGCCAGAATTCGATGGGGCCGTTTCTTCTGTGCCGCAGTTGTCTCGGCTGTTGCGGAGCACCGCACCCGGCACGTTCGACGGCCGATCCGCCGCGGCCGCTTGGCCGCAACTGACTACTGGGCCGCGCGCAGACGCAAACCGCGTCAGACGCTTCCTACGGTCGCGGGGTCCGTCGGAGCGAACGCACCGCCGCGACCATGCTCGCGACGCGGGCGGGCTCCGGTTCGTTTTCCCAGTGGCCGTCGCGCTTCAGGAAGCTGCCGACGATGAAGGCGTCGGCGTGCGGCGCCAGGGCCGCGGCGTTGTCCGGCGTCACGCCCGAACCGACGAAGACCGGCTCGTCCACGGCTTCGGAGACGGAACGGACGTGCTGGGGGTCGGTCGGCTCGCCGGTCGCGATCCCCGTCACGACGACGGCGTCGGCGCCGAAGAACGTCGTGGCTCGAGCGGTCTGGACGAGATCGACGTCGGCCGTGACGGCGTGCGACGCATGTTTCTTCTTGACGTCGGCCAGGATCGCGACGGCCTCGGCGCCGATCGCCCTGCGAAACCGCAGCAAGGGGCCGGCGTCGGCGTCGGCCATGAGGCCCTCGTCGGCGACGTGGGCGAAGACGAATCCCTCGCAGCGGACGAACTGACAGCCGGCGGCGTGCGCGACGGCCAACGCATGGCGATTGGCGCCGGCGAGGATCTGCACGCCCAGCGGCAGATCGACGGCTTCGCGCACGGCGCTGCAGACCGCCGTCATGCCCGCGACGATTTCCGGGCCGACCTCGCGGTTGAGGTACGGCGCGTCGTGCATGTTCTCCAGCAGGATGGCATCCGCGCCTTCGCGGGCGAGCAGCCTGGCCTCACCCGCGGCCGAGTGAGCGATCTCGCGGATCGATCGTTGCGAGCGAGGCGTGCCCGGCAAGGCCCCGACGTGGATCATCGCCACGAGGGCCGGTCCGTCGAGCTCTTGCAGAAACGTCAGGCCGTCGTTCTTCATCTCGGCGTCTCCGGCGACGCGCTCCGCTGCGCGTCGCGGCTAAACAAGAGAACGGTGGCGGCGGGCGGAATCGCGCGCTCCGCTGCGCGTCGCGGCCAAACGAGTGCGCTCATGGTTGCTCGGCGGGGCGATCGTCGCCGGACGAGGCGAATCGCAGCGAAGCGTCGATCTCGCTCAGTTCCGTCAACGCTTTGCCCGGCTCGGCGGCGCCCAGCTCGCTGAGTTTCTGTGCGGCCGGCAGCGCGCGTCGCTCCCAGCTGCCAACGGCATCGTTGTAGGCCTTGCCGGCTTTGTCGAGGCCGACGCGGATGCCGTCGAGGTGCTCCGTGAACTTGCAGAGCCGGCCGTACAGTTCGCGTCCTGCCGCTGCGATCCGCTCGGCGTTCTCGGCCATCTGTTGTTGTTGCCAGCCGTGGCGAATCGCGTAGAGCAGCGCGATGAGCGTCGTCGGCGACGCCGGCAGCACGCCCATGCCGATGCCGTCGATGATCAGGTCTCGGTCGTGCGAGAGGGCGGCGGCGAAGAAGGCCTCGCCCGGCACGAACATGACGACCATCTCCGGGGCCGGCGAGAATTGCCGCCAATACTCCTTGGCGCCGAGGGCCTTGAGCGTGGCTCGAACGTCCCTCGCGTACTTCTCCAGCAGCCGTTTCTGTTCGGCCTCTTCGGCAGCCTGCAAAGCGTCGAGGTAGGCGCTCGTGTTGACCTTGGAATCGATGGCCAGGATGCGGCCGCCGGGCAGGTGCACGACGAGGTCCGGACGTTGGCCGCTCTCCAGGTGTTGCTGAGCGGCGAAATCGCAATGCTCGCTCATGCCCGCCAGCTCGACGATTCGCTGCAGGCTAATTTCGCCCCAACGCCCCTTGGCCCGCGTGTCGCGCAGGGCGGCGACGAGGGCGTTGGTCTCCTGACCAAGCCGATTGCTGCGCTCTTCGAGCGTATTGATGTGCTTGGAGAGTCCGCCGTAGGCCTCGGATCGGGCCTTCTCGAGTTCGGCGATTTGCTTCTCATATCGCTCCAGTTGCTCCCGGAGCGGCTTCAGCCGCGCCTCGGCGAGGCTGATGAACTGCTCGCCGCTGTTCTTCAGGGCCGTCGCGGACAACGCCGTGAACGCATCGCGCATCCGCTTGTCCGTCTCGGCGAGTTGTTGGCGTTGCTCGTCGAGGCTCTGCTGGGCGGCTTCCAGTCGGGCCTTGGCACGCGTGCCGGCGATCTTCTCTTCTTCGAGGCGTGCTCGGGCGGCTGTCAGTTCCTCGGCTTGGACCGTCAGTTGGCCACGGACTTCGTGGAGGGTCGCGTTGAGTCCCGCGGCTTCTTCTCCCAGTTGGGCGGCCTGCCTCGCGCCTTCCTGGCGGCCGCGAAGGAGGCCGATCCCGACGCCGGCAGCCGCACCGATGACAAGGCCGATCAGGAGCAACAGGGCGTTCGACAATCGAGGCCTCCCAGGGCAGACGCGATCGTTGGCACGCGCTCCCCGTCGGGTCGCGGCCAAGCAGGTCCTGGCGTCGCGATCAGACCGGTTCTTGCGCGGGCTGCCCTCGCGCTCCCCTTCGGGTTGCGGTTAAACAAGCCCTGGCGCCACGGCGAGACTGGCTCTCGCGCGGGCTGTCAGGCCATCTCGGTGACGACGGTGCGCTTGGCGAGCTTGGCGTAGACCTCTTCGCACAGGTCGACGATCTCGTCGTCGGTCAGCAGGGCCTGTTCGGAGACCAGGGCGGGGCTGACGATCTCGCCGTCCTTGTACTCGCTGATGAGGATGTTGACGGTCTTGCGGGCCGCGTCGTCACCCTTGATGCCAAGGTGCTTATTTCGATGCTTGTCGATTCGTTCTCGTAGCGTCTTGGTCATGTTGTTCCTTTCCTGGGTCCTTGGTATGAGCGCACGAGTATATCGCTCCGCGGCGTGCCGTGCATCCGTGCGGGGCGCCCCTCAGGGTGTCCTGCGAGCGCAGGGCCAAGTCAACGGTAGAATACGCCTCATGAACGCTGCAAACAGCCCACCCTTCGCAAACACCGTTCAAGCGCGCCGACTGCTCGGCCTCGTGACGGTCTGCTGGGGCGTGCAGGCGATCGTGAGCCAGTCGCTCCTTGTTCGCGAGGCGCTGGTCCTGATGTACGGCAGCGAATTCGCCTGGAGCGTCGTGCTGTTTGCATGGCTGCTGGGCGTCGGCGTCGGAGCGGCCGTCGGCGGGCTGTTGGCGGACCGGCTGCGGCGGCCGGCCCTCGGGCTCGCCCTCGTGCTGTTGGCCCTCGGCGCGGCGACGGTCGCCGATTTGTGGGCGTTCCGCGGCGCGAGGGCGTGGCTCGGCATCGAGCCCGGCGAACTGATGCCGTTGCCCGTGACGGCAGCGGCGGCCGTCCTGCTCGTCTCGCCGGCCAGCCTGTTCGTCGGGATGGCCTTTCCGCTCGCGTGCGTGCTGGCCGAACGACGGAGGATCGCAGGCGCCCGGCAGGCGGCAGGGCCGCTCGCGCACGTCTACGCTTACGAATCCATCGGGAGCTTGATCGGCGGCGCGGCGTTCAGCTTCTGGGCCGTCGAGCATCTGGCGCCCATCCAGACGGCTCTTCTTTGCGGCGCGATGACGGCCGCGGGCTTGGCCGTGCTGCTGCGTTGGACGGCGCCCGCAGGCCAAGCCGCGCACCCTGATCGGGCTGCGCTGCCGGGCAGCGCAGAACTGCCGAGCCGGGCAGCGCCGCCGGACCGGACTGTGTTCCCCGGTATGACAAGGCGGCGGCGATGGACGGCCTGGGCGATCGCATGCGTCGCGGCAACGGCGGCGATCGTCGCTTGCGCCGGCGGGCGTTCCTTGGATCGGCGGCTCGTCGAGCGGCGCTGGCGGACGATTGCTCCGGGCTACGAACTGCGGGCCGAGGCGGAGTCGCGATATCAGAACCTCGCGGTCGGTCGGCGCGACGAGCAATACAGCCTGTATTGCGATGGACAGGCGGCCGCGGACTTTCCTGATCCGTACACGTTTGTTCCGCTGGCGCACTTCTGGATGTGCCAGCATCCCCAGCCCCGGACGGTTTTGATGCTGGGCGGCGGCGCGGAAGGACTACTGGCGGAAATCCTTTGCCATTCCGTGCGGGCGGTCGACTACCTCGAGCCGGACGCGCGGCAGATCGAGATGGTCCGGCCGTTTCTGTCCGATGCGGATCGGGCGGCGCTGATGGATTCTCGCGTGAGCATGCATCATCAAGACGCGAGGCATTTCCTGAAGACACAGCAGGACCGTTACGACCTGGTCATCGCTCGATTGCCGGAGCCGACCTCGGCGCTTCGTGCGCGGTTCTACACGACGGAGTTTTATGCCGAGCTTCGCCGAGCGATGACGCGCCGCGCGGTGTTGTGCACGATGGCGGCGGCTGCGCCGGGCGAGCTGTCGGCGATATCGAGCCGATACCTCGCGTCGATTCGCCGGACGATTCGAACGTCCTTTCCGGAGGTCGTCGTCTCCTGGAGCGATCCGGCGCACGTACTGGCGGCGACGGAACCGGGGCTCCTCACGATCGACCCGGGCGAGCTGAGGCGGCGGTACGAACGCCGCGGCGTGCGGACGGAGCGGTTCGACCCGCTCTGGTTTGAAGGGGCGACCGACTGGCTGGAGCCGGAGAAGATACGGCGGCGAGCGGCCGAGTTGGACGCCGTGCAGCCGATCGAGATCAGCACGGACCTGCGGCCCATCGTATACGTTCAACGACTGATCTTATGGGAAGCGGCGATGAGCCGCCTCGGCTCGTCCGAGCCCGGCTTCATCGCGTGGCTGCGCGGCGTTCGGTTGGCGACCGTCGGCTGCGCGATTGCGGTGTTCTGTCTTGTCATCCTCATCGCGTGTCGTTGGCGAAGCGGCTTTCGAGAGTCTAAGCCATCCGAAGTCGCGGCTGAGCGACGCAGCGGGGGGGCGGACGGCGCGCTGGTCGTTTCCATCGGCACGACGGGCCTGGTCACGATGGCCCTGAGCATCGTCTGGCTGTTCGCCTTCCAGAGCCTGTACGGATACGTGTACCAACGCATCGGCTGGATCATCGCCTTGTTCATGGCAGGCCTCGTCGTCGGGTGCGGCTGGATCGGCTGGCGGTCGAACCGGCGGGCGGCGCGATGCGCGAGCCTCGGTTCGCCGCAGCGCGCGAGTCCCGGCCTGCCGGATTCCGCAGGTTCTCGCCGGCCGTCTGCGACACGTCTGGCCGTCTCGCGCTCTGCGATGGTGCCATATTTATGGCATAGACTGGTCTGCGTGGACGTGCTCCTGGCGCTGTTGAGCGGGATCGTGCCGCTCGTCCTCCCGGCGCTTCAGCGTTTGCCCGCTTCGCCGGCCGCCTTGGCGGCCGTTGAATGGACGGTCTCGCTCCTGGTCCTGTTGACGGGCGTCCTCGGTGGGGCGGCGTTTGCCGCGGCGGGCGGCCTCCGCCAGGCATGGATCGCCCGAGCAGGCTCCGCGGCGGCCGGCGTCGTCGGGGCGGACCATATCGGCGCGTGCGTCGGCGCCGCGCTAACGGGCATCCTGCTCGTGCCGGTCTTCGGCATCGCCACGACGGCCCTGCTGCTCGCGGCGATCAAGCTCGGCTCGGCTGGGTTGTTGGCTGTGACGAGGCCGAGGGCGGGCGCGGCTTGAAGGCCAGGGCCTGCTCCTGCGACCAGACGCCCGGGATGCGGGCGCCGCATTTCGGGCAGCGCCCGTCCTTGAGGCGGTTCTCGGCGATGCGGAATCCCACCCGTTTGATGACAAGCTCGTGGCACCCGTGGCAGGAGGTGTTCTCGCCGGGGTGCGTCGGCACGTTGCCGGCATAGACGTATCGCACGCCGGCGTCGAGGGCGATCCGGCGGCACCGGTCCAGCGTGGCGATCGGCGTGGCGGGCAGATGGGTCACGCGATAGGTCGGGCGAAATCGCGTGAAGTGCATGGGCACGTCCGGCCCGAGATGCTCGAGCACCCATCGGCTCATGGCCCGCGTCTCGTCCGGCGAGTCGTTGAGCGTGGGGATGATGAGGATGACCAGTTCGAACCAGATGCCGACGTCCTTGAGCGTCTTCAGCGTCGCCACGACGGGCTTGAGCTCGCCGGCGCACCAGTCCGTGTAGAAGCGGTCGCTGTACGCCTTAAAATCGATCTTCACGGCCGTCAGATGGCGGCAGAGCCGTCGCATCGGCTCTTCACGGATGTAGCCGTTGGAGATCATGACGCTGCCGATGCCGGCCTGCCGTGCCGCGGCGGCGGAGTCGTGCATGTATTCGTAGAAGATGACCGGCTCGCTGTAGGTGTAGGCGATGGTCGGCACGCCGCGCGTCTTGCACGCGGCGACCAGCTTGTCCGGCGGAACGTCCACGCTCTCGACCTGCTCCGGGCGGAACTGGCTGATCTGCCAGTTTTGGCAGAACTTGCATTCCATGTTGCAGCCGGCGGTGGCGACGGAAAAGGCCGTCGTGCCAGGCAAGTAATGAAACAGCGGCTTCTTCTCGATGGGATCGACGTTCGCCGAGCACAAGGCGCCATAGACGAGCGTCTGGAGTCGGCCGCCGTGGTTCTCGCGGACGCCGCAGTAGCCGCGTTCCACGTCGGCGATTTGGCATTGGCGCGGGCACAGCCGGCATTGCACGCGGCTGTCGGCGAGGGCTTCCCAGTGCGCGGCCTCGTGCCGGACAACGCCGTCGAGCCGGGGGCCTTCCAGTTCGTTTCGGCCGGCGGCGTCTTGCGCGACAGCCCCAGCACCTCGCCCCAACAGACAGGCGGCGCCGCAGGCCATGCCCATGCGGAGCAGATCGCGTCGCGTGGGTCCAGAAAAGATGTTTCCGAGGCGCTCCATGCCGAATCTCCGGCGGGGGACCGCCTGGATTATACCGCACACCAGCCAATGCACGGGCAAGTCATGGCCGATCCTTGATGAAACGAAGACGTAACTGCCTTCTAAAGTATAGAGTTATGTTTGATCGCTCTCGAACGCTCGCTTCCCGAATGATTTCCTTGACAAGTTCGCTTGCTTTTTGGAGAACCCGTGGTACACTCTTATGAGAGTGTTTTGGGAGCCTTTTTGGAGTGTTGCTTGGCGTCTAGGAATCGAGGGGCCGGCAGGACGGTCACCCTCAAGATCCCGGCGG
>CAZERK010000007.1:16927-20682 GCA_964514515.1 uncultured Planctomycetaceae bacterium | reverse complement strand
GTACGCACGGTGGTGTGACAGGGACAGCCCGCGAGGGCTTACCTATGTCGATTGTCTTCTCGTCGCATCGGGGGTTGCGACGAAGCTGCCCGCGCTGGTCGAATGCGGTTCATCCAGGTGGGCTCGTCGCGCAACTGACCTGCGCCGACGGCTCGGCGGCCGGCACCAACCGAAACGCCTCGTGCTCAAACTGATGACTGCCTGCGGCCGTTGCAGCGATCCCGCCGTCAAAGCGCCTGGAAAGGCGTCTGCGGTTGGGGGTTGCCCGTGGCAGGCTCGACCTCGGAGGTCCACGTCCCGCCGGCCTCGCCGGCTTCGGTCCATCGAAGGATGATCGTGTCGCCGCAGTTGAATTGGGCGCCGATCTGTCCGCCGCACCGTCGGATCGTCTGGGACAGTTGCTCCTGATTCGTCCCGTACGCCCAACCGCACAAGCCGGTCATGAAGTCCGAGTTGTAGGTCTGGCAGTTGCCGTAGACGCCCGCCAATTCGCAGGACGTATAGGTCGCCTCCTCCCCAGGGCCGAGCACGGGCGGAGACGCGACGAAGAAATGCGGCTGCGTGGCCATGCCGAGCGGGCAGAAGCCGAGGTTCGGTGCAACGTACTGGCTGGTGCTGTCGTTGATCAGCCGGACCGTGACCATCGTCTCCTCGCTGCAGGGGAAGAGCGATTGCAGGCAGGTGACGCCCGAAGCCGCAGCGGCACACGTCGCGATGATCGTCAGATGGCGGATGCGTTTTCTTGTTTGTCGCATGTTCAGTTTCCTTCCTGTGTAGGATTTCAAGCCGCCTCGCTCGCTTTGCAGCGCCCCGCCCGCCCAGACAGGGGCGACTCTCAAGGCCGCCGCGAATCGGCTCTCAAACTCAATCGTGCAGCCGTCCGCAGAGGATGCGTGCGGGCCGCGTCAGGCCCGGGCGGCGATCGGCCTGCGCTTGGGAGCGGATGGCGGAGGGGCTTTGCCCTTGGCGTCGGACGTCTTCGCGTCTGAGGCCCTTGCGCCTGATGCCTTGGCGTCCGGTGCTCTGGCGTCCGAGGTCTTGGCGTCGGCAGTTTTGGATTCCGACTTGGAGGTGGGTTGGCCGGTCGCCGGCTCTGGGCCCTTCGAGGCCGCCTTGTCTCGAGCGTCCGGTACGATGCTCGAGTCCAAGATGCGGCCGCGCAGCTCCTCGAACAAGTCCGGATTGTCGGCAAGAAATGCCTTGGAGTTCTCGCGGCCCTGTCCCAGTTGGACGTTGCCGTAGCGGAACCAGGCGCCCTGCTTCTCGACGACGTTGAGCTTGACCGCCAAATCCAACAGGTCGCCCGTTCGACTGACGCCGCTGTCAAACATGATGTCGAACTGGGCGTCACGGAAGGGCGGGGCCACCTTGTTCTTCACGACGCGAGCCTTGACTTGGTTGCCGATCACGCGTTCGCCTTCCTTGATGGAGGCGATCCGGCGCACGTCGATCCGCACGGAGCTGTAGAACTTCAGCGCGCGGCCGCCGGGCGTCGTTTCCGGGTTGCCGAACATGACGCCGATCTTCTCGCGGATCTGATTGATGAAGATGACGATGGTGCGGCTCTTGGCGACAATGCCGGTCAACTTGCGCAGGGCTTGGCTCATCAACCGGGCCTGCACGCCGCCGATGGCCTGCCCCATCTCGCCTTCCAATTCCGCCTTGGGGATCAGGGCCGCCACGGAGTCGATCACGATGACGCCGACCGCGTTGGAGCGGACCAGCATGTCGGTAATCTCCAACGCCTGCTCGCCGCAATCCGGCTGGCTCACGAGCAACGTCTCCGGGTTGACGCCGCAACGCTTCATCCAGGCGGGGTCCAGGGCGTGCTCGGCGTCCACGAACGCGGCGACGCCGCCCTCACGCTGAGCGGAGGCCACGATGTTGAGCGCCAGCGTTGTCTTGCCGCTGGATTCCGGACCGAAGATTTCGATGACCCGGCCCCGGGGAACGCCCCAGCCGCCGAGCGCCAGGTCCAGCGATAGGGTGCCGGTGCTGAGGCAGTCTCGAGAAACGGAATAGTTGCCCTCCATCTGGATGATGGCGCCTTTTCCGTAGGCCCGCTCGATTTGCTGAATCGCCCGGTCCAACGCCTGCTGCCGCTTGCCGTCGCTGGGTGACGCTGCGCCCGTCATGGATCGCTTCTCCTCTGGTTCGGCGGCCTATCAGGAATGCGAAGCTGGCCGCGACTTTGGGGGGAGGCCGCCCCGAAATGCGGATTGCTCGGCCGCTGCGGGGAAGCTCCATACCTAACGGATGATCCTATCATGCCAGAGTTATCGGGAGGAGGCAAGGAAAAATATTAGGAAACCGTTAGGATGTCCAGACGCAAGGTGCGGCGGCATGCGGAGGCCCGCCCGCGACGGTGGTCGCATGGAGGAAGCGACCGGCGATGCTCTTATGCGCGATCGGCTCAGGCCCGCGACAAAGCCGCACCTACTCGCCGAGCAACTCCGCGATGAAGGCCTCGACGTCGGCGACGTCCACCTGAAGGTCACGGTTCATGTCGCAGGCGCATACGAGGTCGCATTCGTAGGCCGCCTGCCAAGCCGCCGGATCAAGCATCGCCGTGACGAAGGGATCGATGTCCAGGCCGTTGATCACGTCGTCGCAGTTGGCGTCGCCCCGTCGCTGGCTGCCGCAGACGCAGGGCTCCGCGAAGGCATGGACGCCCGGCGTCGTCAGGTCCAGTAGAAGCTGGGTCGGGTTCGGGCCGACGAGGCTGTCGGTTCCGCCGAAGAACCATTCGTCGGCGTCGAAGTCTCCGTGATTGCCGGCGTTGCAGGCGGATAAGCGGTACGCATAGCCCTCGGTGTACTCCCAGGGAAGGCCCGTGCCGTCCACGCCGAACTCGCCATAGATGTCGACCAGGTGCGTGCCGTCCTCGGCATTCGTCAGGATATAGCGGTCGTCGCCATCGCCCAGGGGGACCGGCGTATAGAGGTCGGCGTCAAAACCGTAGACGGTGTTGAACGCGCCTTCGCCGCCGCCGGCAGTCGAGTTGATGACGTAGGAGTCGCCGGCCGGGATCGTCACGCCGGCGAGATCGACGTCCACGACCACGTCCGAGCTGCCGTCGGTCTGAACGATGAGCCCGCCTTCGACGAAGTAGAAATCCGTCAGGCCGGCGTTCGTGATCTCCAGCCAGATCGGATGCCCGCCGCTCTCGGTTCCGTTGACCACCTCGCTGATGAAGAGGCAGCCCGGATCGGTGCCCGGACATGGATTGGGCTCGCAAGTCGTGTCGTCGCCCTGATACTCGCCGCCTTGCGCCGCGCATGCGTCGTCGGTCAGAATCTCGCAGGCGCCGCTCAGGCAGCACGCGCCCGTGACGGGCGCCCCGTAGAACTCAACCTCGCTGAGCATCATGTAGCGGCTGGTGGAGAAGTAGTCGTCGAGGAGTTGGACGCTCATCGTGTCGCCCCGCAGGCCGAGGTTGCTGAAGGTCACGGCGAACGGCGTGCCCGCGGGCGGATCCACGACTTCGAGGTCCAGCGTCTGGCCCCCCATGATGATCTCCACGTCGGTCGGCGGATAGACGCCGCCGTTGCCGTTCGAGTCGTCCAGGTGCAGCGTCAGCGTTCGGACGTTGACGACCTCTCCGAAATGAAACGTGATGGTCGGCTCGATGCTCTTCCAGCCGACGTAAGGCAGCGGCGTACTGTTCCAGTTGCTCGTGGCGATGACGCCGTCCGTCAGGTCGCCGAGGCCGTTGCTCAACGGGGCGAGCGCTTGGTTCTTGTTCCCGTCGACGA
>CAZERK010000007.1:0-16917 GCA_964514515.1 uncultured Planctomycetaceae bacterium | reverse complement strand
TATCGTCGTAGTACGTGTAGGAGCCCGTCTCGCCGTTGAGCATGTTGTAGAACGCCGGCATGAGCCGGTCGACCGTCGTGAAATCGAACGTCAAACTGTAAGCCCCGACGCCGCAGGCGTTGATCGCACGAACGTGCCAGAACATCTCTGCCAGGGTCGGCAGCGGCGTTTCCGTTTGATGGCTCGTCCCGCTGACGGCCGCGCTGTACACGATGCTGTTGAACGCCGCATCGGCGGCGACGTCGAGTTCGTAGGAGACGGCGCCGTCCGCTTCCTCCCACGAGAAGAGAGGCAACAGCGGCACACCGTCGGCCCCGTCCGGCGGGCTGAGCAGGAGAACGCTGCCCGGCAGTCCGCTGGACACGTTGAGCCCCACGCTGACGGACCGTTGCAGCGAGGCTGCCGACCCTTTCACGGTGATGTTGTACGCCCCAGCCATCTCGCCGGTTAGACCGCTGATGGTCATCACCGACGTGAAGGGCGGCGGTTGGCCGTTGGCGCTGAAGGCGACGGAGGCGCCGCTGGGATATCCGGTCGCCGAAAGGGTGACGAACTCGGCGAATCCGCCGACTTGGCCCACCTGGATGGAGTACTGGGCTGACGTCTCTGGGGGCGTGCACAGGTCGTGCACGGCTGGCGTCGCGTTGAGCGAGAAGCCGGGGGGTGGCGGCAGCAGGAGGGCAGGATCCCCCAACAGCGGGAACATTTCGAACATGTTTCGCGGGATGTCGCCAGCGCCGTAGTCGGGAGCGGCCAGCAGCCGATACAGTCCGGCCTGCCAGGCCGGTCCGACCTCCCAGATGTCATCTACGAAGAACGACTGGAAGAAGTACTTCTCCAATCGGCGCGAAGACTCCCACGCGCTGCCGCCATAGTAGATGTAGGTAGAAGCGGACAGGTAAGCCGCGGCGCCGCGATTGCTCACGCGCTGCCACGTTTCCCCGAAGCACTCGCTCGTGTCATAAGCGGCTGTGTTGCATGAGAAGCCGAAGACGAGGCCATAGAGCCCGCTGTTGCTGAGGGACTGGACGTTGCTTTGGCTGTAGGACGGAGCCCACCAACCGCTGGAGCTGCTGTGCCCGAAGTACACGGCCATGATGCAGCCGTCGTTGACCGCGTTGGTGATGTCCTCGGTGTCGCCGCCGAGGCGGGCATAGATTTTGACATCCTCGTACTCGGCAGGCGCCAGGTAGTTTTCGATGACCCAGTTGTGCGTCTCTTCCGCGCCGCTGTCCATGTCGTTGCTGGCCAGCAGCGCCACGCGCTTCACGTAGTCGGGATCGCTGAAATTGCCGCTTTCCACGGTCAGGCTCTTGTTGACGATGTCCTGCAGCGTCGTCGTCGAGCGCACCGAGAACCGTCCGATGGCGAGGTCGGGATACCAGTCGTCGCCCGTCCCCATGCAAGCGTACGGCAAATCGGTGGGTGCGTGCTTGCTGCCGCCGCCCGTGAAATGCGGGATGGTCGTCGCGGTCGAGGTCGAGCCGTCCGTGTCGCCGACGAGCAAGACGCGGTTTGGTGCGTTCGGCGTTCCCCACAGACTCCGGATGTACGCTCGAATTGTGTCGCGGCTCGTTCCGGACGCCACCGAGTAGACCTGGACGCTGAAACCTTGGGCCGTCTTGGCGGCTATGAATTGGTTGAGCGGGGCGGAGTTGTAGTAGCTGCTGGCAGTAACGATCAGGTAGTTGCCCGCCCGCTCGCCGCCCGGTGGAGACCCCGCCTCGGCATGTGTCGGGCAAAACGCCAGGATGGCAGCGACGGCTGCCGCCGTGAGCCCTGCAGACAACGGCCGCGTGTTCATCAACATGGGGGTCTCCTCTCCTCGAAGACGGCATCCCCCGGGATGCCTCGTGACTTGGCTCGCGGCTGGGGGCGCACTCAGTCCCCGAGCATATATAGCTACCTTAGCATATTTGCATTGCCTGATGCAACGAGATGCCGAGCGTCATCGAGCCATCACGCGGATTCCAGCTCGGCTCCTGCGGAGGACTGCCCTTTGGTGGATTCAAGCTGGATTCGGAGTTACCGGCTGATTGGATTGCGCATCCTGAGAGGTTCCGGCGGCATTTGACCGGCGGCAAGCAGACTGCGAAACCGATTGGCGCTAATGCCCATCCGCAAGAATCGATGTCGGCGTCCGGTCGCCTGGAAGAACTCGGCCTCGTACCCCACGGCGTTCAGCCCGGCCCGACGGTAGCAGCGGATCGCCGCCTCGTTCTCGGGAAAGACGACGAGGAGGACATCCGTTGCGGCGCACTCGATGAAGGCGATCGTCATCAGCGCCTGGGCAAAGCGACGACCGCGACCTCGCCTGCGGTGGGCGGGGTCGATGAGAAAATGGCCGATCCACATCTGGCCCGGCCTCTTGGGCATATCGTTGAGCTCGGCGTAACCGATCGGTTGATCCGCCTCTTCTTCCCAGAGCAGGTAGCGTCGGCCGGTCGGCTTGGCCCAGGCGAGGACCTTCTGCGCGGTCAGCGGCGGTGGCGTGCCCGGGGCGAGCCACGTCGCCTGCTGGTCGTTCGGGATCCAGGACGCCACGAGCGGCGCGTAGCGTGGCTCGAACTCCGACAGGTACATCGCTGCAGCGGCCGGAGCGGTCTCCGAAAGACTGTTCGCCGATTGTCGCGGGCCGCTTGAATCCCGGCGGTTCGGGAGAACGTCCGCGCCGTCCGCGTCAGATGCCCCGGGTGTCACGGCTTCGCCCATCAACAGCTACACCTCGTCGAGCGTATGCCCGAATCGGGTCCGCTTGGTCCTGAGATAGCGGAGGTTGTGAGGATTGGGTGGAACACGGACCGGCAGTTGTTCAACGACCTCCAACCCATAAACGGTCAACCGGCCGATCTTCTTCGGGCTGTTCGTCAAGATGCGAACCTGCCGGATGCCGAGGTCGCGCAGGATTTGTGCCCCGATGCCGTAGTCGCGCATGTCGGCGGGGAAGCCCAACACCTCGTTCGCCTCGACCGTGTCAAGGCCCTGGTCTTGCAGGCGGTAGGCGTGCAGCTTGTTCAACAGGCCGATGCCCCGGCCTTCCTGACGCATATAGACGATGACGCCTTCGCCCGCCTCGCTGATGAGCTGCATAGCCTGTTCGAGTTGGGCGCCGCAGTCGCACCGGAGCGACGCGAACACGTCGCCGGTCAGGCATTGCGAATGCACGCGCACCAGCACGGGATGCTCGACGCGCTTCGGCTCGCCGGCTTCGTCGAGCTGTCCGAGGTCGCCCATGCATAGCGCCAGGTGCGGCTCGGGCTCGATCACGGATTGATAGGCGTGCAGGGCCCAGGTTCCCCAGCGGTTGTAGAGCGGGATGGACTCGGTGCGCACCACCGAATGCTCGCGCTGGAGCCGATACTCGATCAGCTTGGCGATGGTGCAAACCTTCAGATTGTGCCGATGAGCGAACTGTATCAGGTCGTCCAGTCGAGCAATCTCGCCGGACTCCTTAAGGACTTCGATGATGACGGCGGCCGGCTTGAGCCCCGCAAGCCGAGCCAGATCGATGCTGGCTTCCGTATGCCCCGCCCGGACGAGAACGCCGCCCTGCTTGCCCTTGAGGGGGCTGATATGACCCGGCCGACGGAAGTCCGACGGTTTGGCGTCGTCGCAGATGCAACGGCGAATCGTGGCGCAGCGATCGGCGGCGCTGACGCCCGTCGTGACGCCGAACTCGGGGCCGGCATCGATGGAGACGGTAAACGCCGTTCCGTGCTCTGCCGTGTTCTCGCTGGCCTGTAAGGACAGGTGCAGCCGTTCGCACAGGTCGGCCGACAGCGACAGGCAAAGCTTGCCGGCGGCCTGGCGGATCATGAAGTTGATGATCTGCGGCGTGACGAGTTCGGCGGCGCAGACCAGGTCGCCTTCGTTTTCGCGGTCGGCGTCGTCCACCAGAATCACGAGTCGCCCCGCTCGTAGGTCCTCCAGGGCTTCTTCGATGGAGCAGAACGGCGCATCAGTCTCGCTGTCGGTCATGCACGTTGTCTCCGTCTGGACCTTTCCGTACCCCCGGGCCTGCGTCGCCGGCGACCGGCCAACCGCAAAGCAGGATGCAATCTGCGTTCCTGCGAGTCCGCCGGCATCGCCACCGCCTGTCGCTGAGACAGCCGGACGCCAATCTCCGCGGGAGCCGATCCGCGTACAACAGCATACTCAAATCCGTGACAAGTTGTACGGCCGTACGGGCCTTTCCGTGTCAGGGCAACCGCATCCTCGCCGTGTTCGCTCGCCCGGTGCGTATCTGAACAGAGCCGTCCTGACGTATCGGAACGAGGAGCGGTCCCTCGCCTTGCAGCGTAACCGCTTGCTCACGCGCGCGGCTCTGATCAGAGGATGCCAGTTCGGTTCATGCCGGCGCGGCCGACACAGCTAGAATGCGATTGCTCTGCTCTCCGGGCGATCAGGTTCGGATGTACGGCCGGACCGCTGCGATGCCGCGGCGAGAATCCAGGGCTGTTTGCGTCTGAAGGCTGCCGGTCGCCTCGCGGCTGAGGGCGGTCTGTCGGCTGTTTGCGATTATCGCACGTTGTTTGACACGTTCGATGGGCCGTGCTAGGTTCCAAGACCCGATTACCGCGGGGGGGGGCGAAGCGTATTCAGGTTCCCCACGGCGAGGCCGATATAACCTGCGACACGAGGTCGGCGGACGAAAACCGGGTTGTCCCGGCGGTGGACGGCGTGTAATTCTCGTTGTATCAGGATGTTACAAACATGGCGGTTCGGAAGGCACGTTCAGATGACGAGGCGGTCCAGACGGCGACGTCGTCCGGGGGCAAATCGCTCGTCATCGTCGAGTCGCCCGCGAAAGCGAAGACGATCAACAAGTATCTGGGCGGCGGGTACGTCGTGAAGGCCAGCCGTGGCCACGTCCGCGACCTGCCCCAGCGGCGATACGGCATCGACCCGGGACGCAACTTCGAGCCGACCTACGAAGTCCTGACGACCCATCGCAAGATTGTGGACGAGTTGAAGAAGCTGGCCTTGAAGGCCCCTGTCGTCTATTTGGCGACCGACTTGGACCGCGAGGGCGAGGCCATCGCGTGGCATCTGGCGCACGCCCTGGACTTGCCGCCGGAGAAGATACGCCGCGTCGTCTTCAACGAGATCACCCGATCCGCCATCCGCGAGGCCTTCGAGCATCCGCACGACATCGACATGTCGAAGGTGGACGCCCAGCAGGCCCGGCGAATCCTCGACCGCGTCGTCGGGTACGAGCTATCGCCGCTGTTATGGAAGAAGGTTGCCAAGGGGCTGTCGGCCGGACGCGTGCAATCGGTGGCTGTCCGGCTGATCGTTGAGCGAGAGGCGCAGATCAGGGCGTTCGAGCCGCAGGAGTACTGGGTTCTCGACGGCGCCTTCACGCCGGACCTCGCCGCGGCCGGCCGGCTTGCGGGAGAATACGAGGCCTACGCGAAGGCGTCGCAGGACGCCGAGTTGGAACGTACGCAGAAGCAAAGGCTCGCTTGGCTAACCGAACGCGGCTGCGTGGCGGCTTCCATGACGCAACTGGCCAGAGAGCCCTTCCGGCCGGAGGGGCGACTGGATCGGACGGAGTCGGCGGATCGTGCCTTCGTCTCGGCGGTGGAGCAGGTCCGTCCCGTAGCGGAGTCGCTGGGGTTCCGCGTCGCGGGCGTTCGTTCTGAGGCTTGGGAGGACTACTCGCACCTCGGCTTGAAGAAGGTCACGCTGTCCGGCCGGACCGATCCCGCCGCGGCCCCGGCCTTCACCGTCAAATCCATCGATACGAAGCGCGTTCGCACCAAGCCGTCGGCGCCGTTCACGACCGCCTCGCTCCAACAGGCGGCGGCCAACCAGATGCGGTTCTCCACATCCAAGACGATGCGGGTCGCGCAGGCCTTGTACGAAGGCGTGGACATCCAGACCGGCGAGGGCAACGTCGGTCTGATCACGTACATGCGAACCGACTCCACGAACCTGTCGGCCGAGTCGATCGGGGCGGTTCGCAAGCTGATCGGCCAGACGTATGGCGAGCGATACCTGCCCGAACGCCCCAACCGATACGCCAGCGCCAAGCAGGCGCAGGAGGCGCACGAGGCCATCCGACCGACCGACGTCACGCTGACGCCCGATGCGCTCAAGGGGCACCTCACGGCCGACCAGCACAAGCTGTACGCGCTGATCTGGAACCGGTTCGTGGCCTGTCAGATGACGCCCGCCGACTGGGATTCGACGACGATTCTCATCTCGGCTGAAACGCCGCAGGGAGAAGCAGTCTTCAAGGCCGGCGGCCGCGTCCTCGTCGCCGACGGCTTCTACAAGGTCCTCGGCGTTCCCAAGAACGGCGACAGCCAAATCCTGCCGGCCCTGAGCGTTGGGCAACGCGTGGCCGTCTTCGACCTCGACCCGATGCAGAAGTTCACCGCGCCGTCGCCGCGCTTCACGGAAGCGTCGCTGGTCAAGACGCTCGAGGCGGAGGGCATCGGCCGGCCGAGCACCTACGCATCGATCATCAAGACGATCCAGGATCGGGACTATGTCGAGCAGGTGGACCGCTGCTTCCGACCGACGTCCCGCGGCGAGATCGTCACGACCAAGTTGGTCGACCATTTTCCGAAGATCCTGGACGTTCGCTTTACGAGCCTCGTCGAGGAGGACTTGGACAAGATCGCGGACCAGCGGCTCGACTGGCGCGAGGTCCTGCACGAATTCTACGACCCGTTCAAGGAAGCCTTGGCAAGGGCCCACGAGGAGATGGACGCCGTTCGCGCCGAGCCAAGCGAGTATACGTGCGAGGTCTGCGGGCGGCCGATGGTCTATCGCCACGGCAAGAACGGACGGTTCCTGGCCTGTTCGGGCTATCCGGAATGCAAGGTCGCCAAGGACGTGGACCGCGACGGCAAGGTGATCGAGCCGGTTCCGATCGACGAACGCTGCGAGACGTGCGGCAGTCCGATGGTCATGCGACGCAGCCGTCGAGGCTCGTTCCTCGGTTGCTCCCGCTATCCCGACTGCGAGACGACGCGACCGTGCAGCGAGACAGGCGTGCCGCTGAAGAAGGTGCGGCCGGAGGAAATCCAACAAGCGTGTCCGGAATGCGGCTCGGCGATGGCGGTGAAGTTCGCGCGGGGCAAGGCGTTTCTCGGTTGCACGAAATATCCGGACTGCAAGGCGACGGCGCCGCTACCTGACGGCGTCTACGTGGAGAGGCCCAAGCCGGAGCCCTCCGGCGCGCGTTGCGACAAGTGCGGCCGGCCGATGGTCATCCGCAAGAGCCGTCGCGGGCCGTTTTTGAGTTGCTCGGGCTTCCCGCGATGTCGCAACGCCATGCCCTTGGAGAAGCTCGATCATCTCAAGGAACTGGAGGCGCAGGGGCAAATCCCGCCGCCGCCGACAGACAAGAACGGCGGCGCCCGCGGCGGCAATGGTACGCGTAGCGGAGACGGTATTCGTAGCGGCAACGGCGATCGCAACGGCAACGGCTCTCATGGCGGCCCCGGCGCAGCCGGCAACGGAAGGGCGGCGGCATCGCGTGGCAAGTCGCCCGGCAAATCCCGTACGCTGACAAAGGAAGAGATCGCCGCTCTGGGGCCGCCGCCGCCCGGCTTCGTCTGGACGCGGACCGGGCGTCCGGTCGTCGAGACGTGGCCGGACGAGGCGCTGCGCTGTTTCGAGTGCGGGGCCGAGATGACGCTGCGAAACGGTCGATACGGCCCATTCTTCAGTTGCACGGCCTGCAAGACCGTCGCCAACCTGCGCGGGCCGGCCAAGAAAAAGGCTGAAGAGGAATCGCCTCGCCAGGAACGGGCCAAGCCCATCGAGACCGACGTTCCATGCCCGGAGTGCGGGGCCAAGATGGTGCTGCGGATGGGACCGACGGGCCGGTTCCTCGGCTGCAGCAACTACCCGCGGTGCAGGAAGACGATGGAAGTCCCCCCCGGCTTGCTCCGCGAGGTCGCCGCGACCACTGCGTAGCACGCATCCTCGCGATTCTCGCGAACGGCCGATCACCACGGGCGGCCCCCGTCCGGATCAAAGCATGAAGTTGATGTTCCGACGCATCGCTGTCTCCGGAATCCCGGGGACCGGCCAAAAGGGGGACAGGCGCCTCGTGGGCTCTCGAACGGGTGCGAAGCCTGGCGCCCGGATTCTCGCGCGAGCATGTTGAGTGCCGCCGGCGAACCTGCGTCGCCCGCAGGGGGGCGACGCTACTCGGAAGCGCAGAGCGCTCTCATCGCGTGCAGCCTTACGTGCGCGGCCATCTCTATTACGCAAGGTGTGCAGCTCGCCTGGCGTTGCCCCCGCGGCCAAGGCTGAGGGCTCTCAACGGCGTGCCGAAGCACGTTTGCGTGACACGAGACAACCGAGCCTGCCGGCGGCTTGACATATCAGAAAGTCATGATATAATGACTACAAGATGCAAGGTCGCTTGAGCAACCAATCGATTCCCCTGGAGATCCTGGAACGGGTGGCGCCGATGCTTCGCGTCCTGGCCCATCCGCACCGCCTGAAGATCTCCGAGCTGCTCCTGCAGCGGCACCTGACCGTCGGCGAACTGGCCGAGGCCCTGGGAATCGCCCCCAACGCGTGCAGCCAGCATCTGAACCTGATGCGGGCCCACGGTCTGCTGAAATGCACCCGCGACGGCCGGACGGTGCATTACCGTGTCGAGCATCCGAGCGTTCGGAACCTGCTCAACTGCATTCGGACCCACGAACGGGCGGGCTGAGGCGGCCCGACCTCCGAGGCGCGGCGGCCGGTCCGGGCCTCGCCGCTTGGACGACAGACGGTTTATTTTCGCAGAGGACGTGACATGAACAAGACCCGATTGGTCATCGTTGGGGGCGTTGCCGGGGGAGCGACCGCGGCGGCCCGCGCCAGGCGTTTGTCGGAAGACGCGGAGATCGTCGTCCTGGAACGGGGTCCCGACGTGTCGTTCGCCAACTGCGGCCTGCCCTATCACGTCGGCGGCGAAATCCCGCAGCGCAAGAGCCTGTTGCTCCAGACGCCGCAAAGCCTGCGGACGCGTTACGGGCTGGACGTGCGCGTTTGTCACGAGGTCCTGTCCGTCGATCGTTCCAGGCGGGAGGTCGTCGTTCGCGACACGCGCAAGAACGAGACGTATCGACAGCCTTACGACAAGCTGATCCTCTCGCCGGGCGCCTCGCCGGTTCGACTGCCCATCCCCGGCATCGATCATCATCGGGTCTTCACGGTCCGGACCGTCCAGGACGCCGTGGCCATCAAGAAGGTAGTTGACGAGGGCGCCCGTTCCGCCGTCGTCGTAGGCGGCGGGTTCATCGGCCTGGAGATGGCGGAGAACCTGCGCCGCCGAGGGCTGGCCGTGCATCTGGTCGAGTTGCTCGATCAAGTGATGCCGCCGCTCGACAAGGAGATGGCGACGGCGATCCATCAGAGCCTCGCCCTGGGCGGCGTGCAGCTCCATCTGGGCACATCGGTCGTCCGCCTGATCGGCGGCGCTGGGACGGCTGGCCGGGCTGCGGACGCAGGCGACGGCGGCAGGGCTTCCGCAGGTGCGGATGCCGACAGCGAGCCTCGCCCCGACGCACCGGCGATTCGGGCCGTGCTGAAGGACGGCACGGCGCTCGATGCCGATCTCGTCGTCCTGGCCGTCGGCGTGAGACCGGAGTCCAAACTGGCCCGCGAAGCCGGCCTGGAGGTGAACGATCGCGGCGGCATCCTCGTCAACGCGCACATGCAAACGTCCGATCCCGACGTCTATGCCGTGGGCGACGCCGTCGTCGTGCGAGATTACGTCGGCGGGTCGGATACGTTGATCCCGTTGGCCGGTCCCGCCAATCGTCAGGGGCGGATCGCCGCCGACCACGTCTTCGGGCGTGCCAGCGCGTACCGCGGGACGCAGGGTACGTCGGTCGTTCGCGTGTTCAACCTGGCTGTGGCGATGACCGGGGCGAGCGAGAAGGTGCTCCGGCGATCGGGCATCGCCTACGAGAAGGTGTACCTGCACCCCTCGAACCACGTCACCTACTACCCTGGCGCGACGTCGATGCACCTGAAGCTGCTCTTCTCGAAGCCGGAGGGCCGCGTGCTCGGCGCCCAGATCGTCGGCGGCGAGGGCGTTGACAAACGGATCGACGTGTTGGCCTTGGCCGTTCAGAAGGGCATGACGGTCTTCGATCTGGAGGAGGCCGAGCTGGCCTATGCGCCGCAGTACGGCGCGGCCAAGGATCCGATCAACATGGCTGGCTTCATCGCCGCCAACGTGCTCCGCGGCGACGTCGATATCGCCCACGCCGATCAGCTCGAAGGTTGCTGCTTGCTTGACGTTCGCACGCCGGACGAGAGCGAGGCTGGTGCGATTCCAGGCTCGAAGCTGATTCCGGTCGACGCCCTTCGAAGCCGGCTTGGCGAAATTCCGCGGGACAAACCCATCGCGGCTTATTGTGCCGTTGGGTTGCGAGGCTACCTCGCGGCCCGCATCCTGTCGCGTCACGGTTTCCAAGTCCGCAACCTATCCGGCGGCTTCAAGACCTGGTGCGCATATCACCCAACGGAGACCGACGGCGTTTGTGCTCGCCAGGACGTCGCATCCTGTGAAGGTCCGACGGTCCGCGCTGAAGCTCCTGCTCGAGCGTCCGCGGAAGGCGGATCCTGCGGGGCTAGTTTGGAGACCGGCTCCTGCGATGATGGGGCGGCGGGAGCAGGATCGGCAGCGACAGTCCGAACCTTGCCTGAAGTTATCCAATCGACGGCAGACGCCGCCGTTGCCCAAGTCCTCGACGTCAGAACTCAACAATGCCCCGGGCCGATCCTGGCCATGCGTCAGTCGTTAGAGCGGCTCCAGCCTGGTCAGGTTCTCAAGGTGCTCGCCACGGATGCCGGCTTCGTGAACGACGCGCCCGGCTGGTGCCGACAAACCGGACACGAACTGCTGGAAGTCCGCCCGGTAAACGGGCATTATGCGGCCCTGATCCGCAAGCGCGCCGTCGACCAAGAGCCCGTCGCGGCTGTCGCGCAACGAGAAGTATCGCCGAAGGACAAGACCATCGTCGTCTTCTCGAACGACCTGGACCGCGTGTTGGCCGCCTTCGTGATCGCCAACGGCGCCGCCTCGACGGGCCGCCGCGTCACGCTGTTCTTCACGTTCTGGGGGTTGAACGTGTTGCGTCGCGAGCAGCCGGCTCCGGCCGGCAAGCCGCTCATGGATCGGATGTTCGGCTGGATGATGCCCAAGGGGCCCGACAAGTTGTCTCTGTCGAAGATGCACATGGCCGGCATGGGCACCGCCATGATGAAGCGCGTCATGCAACGGAAGAACGTCGCGCCGCTCAAGGAGATGATCGCGACGGCTCGAGCCAGCGGCATCCGGCTCGTTGCGTGTTCGATGTCCATGGACGTGATGGGGATCAAGCGGGAAGAGATGATCGACGGCGTGGAGATCGGCGGCGTCGCGGCCTATCTCGCAGCAGCCGACGACGCGAACGTGAACCTATTCATCTAGCGCAAGTGCGCTGTGCATGCTGTTCCGAGGCGGCGCGCTCCCCTTCGGGTCGCGGCTAAACGACCGCGGAGCACCGCTGGCACAGGCGGCGCGGAGCATCGCAATAATACGTAGCGCCGGTGGGCTAACGCGGTAACGCGGCAGGAGTTCTGATGATGGGCAAGCTGCAAGACACCTTCAGCCTTGGTCCCGTGCTGCGGAAGATCGCGGTCGCCGGGGTCTTCACGGTCGCGGTCGTTCTGCTTTTGTTTTGGTTGGCGGGGAGCTTCCACGAGAAGATCGACGCGGACGCGGGTCGTCGTCTGGCAGGCTCGTCCTTCTCGGCCGGGCACGTGCTGCCGCCCGATGCGCGACTGGAGCCCGTACGGCTCATCCGCGTCCCGTCCAGCGAGTCGGCCGTGGGCACGATTCGGGCCGTCCACGAAACGTCCCTCGCGTCCAAGATTCTCGCGAAGGTCACGGAAGTCAACGTGACGGCGGGACAGAAGGTCTCGGCGGGCGACGTTCTGGTTCGCCTGGACGACGCCGATCTGAAGGCCCGACGTAGCCAGGCCCAGGCCGCGGTGGATAACGCCAAGGCCGCTTTCGAGCAGGCCAAGATCGAGTACGAACGGATCGACCGACTGCACAAGGAGGGCAGCGCCTCCCAGATTGAATACGACCGAGCCTCGACGCAACTCAAGACGACGCAGGCGGCGCTCGAACAGGCCGAACACGCACGCGACGAGGCCCAGACGATTCTCGACGAGGCGACGATTCGCTCGTCGATCGACGGCGTCGTCGTGGACAAGCAGGTCGAGGCGGGCGACATGGCCCAGCCGGGGCAGACGCTGCTGACGCTGTACGACCCGACGAGGATGCAGCTCGTCGCCAGCGTCCGCGAGTCGTTGACGCAGCACCTGGCCGTGGACCAGACGATCGACGTACAGGTGGACGCCCTCGGCAAGACCTGCCAGGGCCGCATCAGCGAAATCGTGCCGGAGGCCGAGGCCGCCAGCCGCTCGTTCTCCGTGAAGGTGACGGGGCCTTGCCCGCCCGGCATCTATTCCGGCATGTTCGGCCGCCTGAAGATCCCGTTGGGCCAGCAACAGGTGCTCGTCGTGCCCATCGCCTCCGTCCGCCGGATTGGGCAGTTGGAGGGCGTCGACGTGGCCGACGGAGGACGCGCCAGACGTCGCGCGATTCAAACAGGCCGCACCTACGGCGATTCAATCGAGGTCTTGTCCGGCCTGCGCGAGGGGGAGATGGTCGTGCTGCCATCGTCGCCTCCTGAAAAGGGCGACCGCTCCGTTGCCGCCGGCGATGCCGGGCGCGTCTCGAACCAGCGCGGAGGCGACCATGTCATCTGACCCCGCCCCGCATGCGCCCGAGCGGCATCACGGCTTCACCAACGCCATCGTTCGAACGTTCCTGGGGTCGAACCTGTCGTTGATCCTCATCATCCTGGCCGCCGCGCTGGGAATCGCCTCGCTCGGGGTCACGCCGCGAGAGGAAGACCCGCAGATCGTTGTGCCCCTGGCGGACGTCCTCGTCAACTTCCCGGGGCATTCGGCGACGGAAGTCGAGCAGCTCGTCGCGACGCCCCTGGAACGGCTGCTGTATCACATCGACGGCGTGGAGTACGTGTACTCGACCTCGCGTGAAGGGCACGCGCTGCTGACCGTGCGATTCTACGTCGGCGAAGACCGCGAGCGCAGCCTCGTCAAGCTCTACAAGAAGATTGACGAGAACCTGGACATCGTTCCGCCAGGCGTCACGGGCTGGGTCGTCAAGCCGGTCGAGATCGACGACGTGCCGATCGTGACGCTCACGCTGACGGGACGCGCCGAGCAATCGGATGAGGCGCAGTCGACGGCTGGAACCCCGGAAGCAGACGTGCAGACTGCCGGGGCCGGCCGACCTGCCGACGCTTTCGCGCTGCGGCGCGTCGCGGAGGAGCTGGTCGAACGTCTCGCGGCCGTGAAGGACATCTCCAGGGCCTACGTGGTTGGCGGTCAGCCGCGCGTCGTCCACGTCCGCCTTGATCCCGATCAGATGCAGGCCCATCACGTCGCACCGCTCGACGTGCAAAGCGCAATCGAGGCGACGAACGTCACGCAGACGGCGGGCGATTTCTCGCGCCTGGACGCCGTCGTTCGCGTCGAGGCCGGCGAGGCGTTCGCTCGGCCTGACGAGTTGCGGGACTTGGTCGTCGCCGTGTTCGACGACCGCCCCGTCTTCCTGAAGGACGTCGCCGAGGTCATCGACGGCCCCGAAGAAGCCGTCAGCTACGTCCGCCACGCCTGGGGGCCCGCGCGCGGCTGGGAAGACGACCCCGCAGCCGCCGGCGCCGCGGTCGGCGGCGCATCGGGCGACGCCTTGTCCAGCCGCGACCCGTCGGATACCGCGCAGCGTGCCGCCGGCGCTGAACCGTTTAGCCGCGACCCGAAGGGGAGCGCGTCCGCTCCCGCCGTGACCATCGCCCTATCCAAGAAGAAGGGCTCCAACGCCGTCTGGGTCGCCGACGCCGTCGTCGCCGCCGCCGAGACGCTCCAGCGCGACGTCGTGCCCGACGACGTGGAGATGATCGTCACGCGAAACGCCGGCCTGACGTCGAACGAGAAGGTCAACGAGCTGGTCGAAGCCCTGGCCGTCGCGGTCTTCATCGTCATCGCCCTGCTCACAATCGGCCTGGGCTGGCGGGAATCGTTGATCGTCGCCGTCGCCGTGCCCGTCGTGTTCGGCTTGACGCTTACGGTCAACCTGCTGTTCGGCTACACGATCAATCGCGTCACGCTGTTCGCGCTCATCCTCTCGCTCGGCCTGCTCGTCGACGATCCGATCGTGGACGTGGAGAACATCTCGCGGCATTTCTCGCTCCGTCGCAAGGCGACGCGGCACATCGTTCTGGAAGCCGTCGCTGAGATTCGCCCGCCGCTCATCACGGCCACGCTGGCGGTCATCGTCTCCTTCCTGCCGATGTTCTTCATCACCGGCATGATGGGCCCCTATATGCGGCCGATGGCCTTGAACGTGCCCGTCGCGATGGTCATGTCGATGGTCGTGGCCTTCACGATCACGCCCTGGCTGAGCTATCACGTCTTGCAGCGGCGATACAACAAGCAGGGCGCTCCGGGCGGTCAGCCATCGCCTTCGGACGGTCAACCTTCGCCTTCGGGCGGCCCGGTCGCCGACGGCATGCCCGACTCGGCTGCCGCCGGGTCCGACGAACCCGGATTCGCGCAAATCAACCCAGCAGTGCTCTAGCGCCTGTTCTATCCGCTCATGTCGCCGCTGCTGCGGTCGCGCCGCAACGCCTGGCTGTTCCTGTTGATCATCGCAGTCTTGACGATGGCGGCGGCCGGCCTGGCGGCGACCCGCCACGTCCCCCTGAAGATGCTGCCGTTCGACAACAAGAACGAGTTGCTCCTCGTGTTGGACTTCGACGAAGGCACGACGCTCGAACGGTCCGACGCCGCGGTCCGCGCGTTCGAGGACTACCTCGCCCGAGTCCCGGAGGTCGTGGACGTCACGTCGTACGTCGGCGTCGCCTCTCCGATGGACTTCAACGGCATGGTCCGTCATTACTACCTCCGCTCGGGCCCCAACGTCGCCGATCTCCGCGTCAACCTGGTCGGCAAGAAGAGCCGGCCGCAGCAGAGCCACGCCATCGGCCTGCGCGTGCGGGAGGACCTGACGGCCATCGCTCGATGGCACGGCGCGAACCTGAAGATCGTCGAGACGCCGCCCGGCCCGCCGGTCATCGCGAGCGTCGTGGCCGAGGTGAGCGGCCGCCCCGACCATTCGTACGAAGACCTGATCGCCGCCGCCCAGACGGTCCGTTCGCGGCTGACGGTCGAGCCCGGCGTCGTCGACGTCGACGACACGATCGAGGCCCCGCAGCAGAAGCTCATCTTCACCGTCGACAAGGAGAAGGCGGCGATGAGCGGCGTCGACGTCGCCAACATCGCCCAGACGCTTCAGCTTGTCCTGGAAGGATCGACCGCCGGCACGGTCCGACTGGCCGACGAGCGCAACCCGCTGCGAATCGAGCTGCGCCTGCCGCGGCGCCTGCGGTCCAGCGCCGAGGACTTGGCCCGCGTCAACGTCAAGACTCGCGCCGGCGGCCTTGTCCCGTTGGCGGAACTCGGTCGCTGGGAGTCGGCGCGCGTCGATCAAGCGATCTACCACAAGAACCTGCAGCGCGTCGTGTACGTGTTCGCCGAGACGGCGGGCCGTCCTCCCGCCGACGCGGTGGTCGATGTTCAGGCCGATCGCGCCGACGCCTTCCCGAAAGCGGATTCTCAGCATGCCGGCGGTTGGGTCGCGCAGGCCTCGCCGAAACCGCTGGCCGGTCGGACCTTCCTCAGTAGCGGCAGCGGCGTCGCCTGGACCGTACCGGATGGCATCCGCGTGGACTTCGCAGGCGAAGGCGAATGGAAGATCACGCTCGACGTGTTCCGCGACCTCGGCCTCGCGTTCGCTGCGGCATTGGTCGGCATCTACATCCTGCTCGTCGGCCAGACCGGCTCGTTCGTCCTGCCGCTGGTCGTCATGCTCGCGATCCCGCTCACCGTGCTCGGCATCATGCCGGGCTTCTGGCTGCTCAACGCCCTCGCCGGCGGGACCGTCGGCGGCTACGCGGACCCCATCTTCTTCACCGCCACGGGCATGATCGGCATGATCGCCCTGGCCGGCATCGTGACGCGCGACGCCATCATCCTTGTGGACTTCATCCACCTCTCGCTGGCACGGGGCCGCAGTCTCTTCGACGCCATCATGGAGAGCCGCGTCGTCCGGCTGCGGCCGATCCTGCTCACGGCGGGCACGGCGATGCTGTCCGCCGCGCCGATCGCCATCGACCCGATCTTCTCGGGGCTCGCCTGGTCGCTCATCTTCGGCCTGTTCGCCTCGACGCTCTTCACGCTGTTCGTCATCCCGGTCGTGTACTGGCTGCTCTACGCCCACAAACCCGGCCACGGCCTGGCAACGCCCACCGACTGACGGCGCGATTCCCTCTCCCCCTCGTACGAGTTGAGCGAGAGCGTATCTGTCAGAGCCGCGACGGTCAGGGAGCGGTCCTTGTGCCTCTCGCGACAAGCGCCCACCGACCAAGCAGCTTCCCGCCCGCCCGCTCGTGTCGCTGCTTGGACCGAAGGCTGGAGCTTCCTGGAGACCTGAGCCGGATGCGCTGGACACGTACTCGGGGGGAGAGGGCGAAGGTGAGGGGGCGTCGTCGCGGCCTCACAAGCCCGGAGCCGCCTTCTGCGCAGCGTCAGCGCCGTCCAGATCAATTCGGGATGAAGGCATTGCACCGCCTTCACAGAAGGCGGCTCGGATAGAGGTTCGCGCCTACACCGACTTCGCGGATGGCGTGGCAGAGCGGCGTTGACAGCTATATGCAGCGCTGCCCCGGAGCCCGCCCGCCCGTGGCGGGCGGCCGACGCGAACGGCCGATGGCGGCCATCTCTGTCATGCGCCGGCCCCCGGGGCCC
>CAZERK010000006.1:16031-20729 GCA_964514515.1 uncultured Planctomycetaceae bacterium | reverse complement strand
AATGGGCGAGTTGCACACCATACGTAATGGAGGCGACCTGCTCGCGTTGAGGAAGGATACATGCGTAATTGCAGCTACCCGCCGGCCAAGGCCGGCGGCTCTCAATCGTGAGCGCCGCCCGTTCCGCACCTGGAACCGTGCCCGTTCCATGTCAGCACCCACACCTGTCCTCGGGAAGCTCATGGAGCCGTAGCGCGCAGACGCGCGCCGGGACTCGCTCCAGATCGGCGGTTGCGTAACGATCGACGTGCGCTGGCAGCGTGCGAGAAGGGAATCTCGCACGAGCGACCCTGTCGCTTTGACGTTCCACCCGACGCGCCCGAAAATGCGGCCTTCTATCGCGTTGAAAGGAACTCCGCCATGCCGACGTGCCCAAAGGCGCCCCAGGCGCCGGCTTTGCCCCCCTGCGATCATCGACCGCAACCCTACAACGGCCCCTCGAAGGAAGAAACGCTCGCGCTGCGGCGCACGTACCTCTCGCCCGCGCTCGTCCTGTACTACAAGGAGCCGTTCATGGCGGTCGAGGGGCACATGCAGTACGTCTGGGACGAAACCGGCCGCCGCTATCTCGACGCCATCGGCGGCATCGTCACGGTCTCGGTGGGGCATTGCCATCCGAAGATCGTCGAGCGCGTCCGCGAGCAGGTCGGACGTCTCCAGCACACGACCACGATCTACATCCATCCGACCGTCGGCCTCTATGCCCGGAAGCTGGCCTCCACGTTTCCCGGCGACCTGAAGGTCTCCTATTTCACGTGCAGCGGCAGCGAGTCCAACGACCTCGCCATCCTCACGGCCCGGATGCACACCGGACGTTTTGACGTCCTCGCGCTGCGCCACGGTTACAGCGGCGGCTCGCAATCGACGATGGCCATGACCGGCCAGTCCGTCTGGCGATATCCCGTCCCGCACGCGTTCGGCGTCCACCACGCCGTTCCCGGCTATTGCTACCGTTGCCCGTTCGGCCTGGGCTATCCCGCCTGCGACGTCCGCTGCGCCCGAGACGTCCAGAACGTCATCGAACAATGCACGTCGGGCCGGATCGCGGCCTTCATCGCCGAGCCGATCCTGGGCGTCGGCGGAGCGGTCGTGCCGCCGAAGGCGTACTTCCAAATCGCCTACGAGATCGTTCGCAAGGCTGGCGGCCTGTGCATCGCCGACGAAGTGCAGACTGGCTTCGGCCGGACCGGCGAGCATTTCTGGGGGTTCGAGCATTTCGACGTGACGCCCGACATCGTGACGATGGCCAAGGGCATCGGCAACGGAACGGCGCTCGGCGCCGTGACGACGACACCGCAAATCGCCCAGGCCCTGGCCGGCACGCTGCACTTCAACACGTTCGCCGGCAATCCCGTCCAGGCAACCTACGGTCTGGCGACGCTCGACGTGATCGAGGAAGAGGGCATCCAGCACAACGCGCAGGAGGTCGGCCGCCTGCTGAAGGCCGGCTTCGACGCGTTGATGGACAAGTATCCCTTGATCGGCGAGGTGCGCGGCCTGGGCCTGATGCTCGGCGTTGAACTCGTCCGCGACCGCAAGACGAAGGAGCCGGCCAAGGCCGAAGCGGCCGACGTCCTGGAGGCCGCCCGCCATCGCGGCCTGCTCATCGGCAAGGGCGGCCTCTACGGCAACGTGCTCCGCATCAAGCCTCCGATGTGCGTCACGGCCGACGACGCCCGGTTCATCATCGCCTGCCTGGACGACGTACTCGGCACGCTGCGTCCCGCGACGCCCGGCGCATAGACCGCTTCACGCCTACGTGTATCGCCGGCTCATGCGCCTGTTCGTGCGCCCGCTCGCGAACTGCCTCGTGCGCGGGCCTTTGCCCCGGCCCGTTCGCCATCTCGTGTGCGGGCCTTCGCGGTGGCACGCGGCTTGGGCTCAGGCCGCTGCGCCGCCGCGTCCTGCGCCTCGTCGTCTTCGCCCTCGTCCTCGGGCGCCAGTTCCTTGGGTGACTTGTAGTTCTGCACCTTCCGCGTGTACCACGCCTTGCCGTCGAACGTCGTGCAGGACGCGCTCGATTTGTAGAAGTTCATCTTGCCGACCACGGGACCCAGCTTGGCGAGGATCGGCGTGATGTCCGAGAGGATGCTGCGCACCTCCGGCGGCATGTCCCCCCCCGCTAGGGTAGCGAAACCCAAACCCATCGAGAAAACGCCGATCATCGCCTGCATCTGCTCAGCGAATTTACTCTCGTCGGTGAAGCTGATGGAGTTGAGCGGGCCGGCCTTCGGCATCAACGCCTCGTTCTTCCATCGCTGGTTCTCCTTGATGCTGGGGCGCTTCCCCGCGCCGGTGGCGAGGCATTTCGCGACCACGTTGGCGGACGATCCCAGGATCAGGTGTCCCTCCGCGACGCCCACAACCGGCGCCGCGCCGCCGAACATCATGAACATCGGATGCGTGATCTGCGTGAAACCCTTGTACTTCGCGACCTCCGTCGGCGTCAGCATCAAGCCGCCTTCCGGGCCCATGGCGTCGCCGACGCCTTCCAGCAGTCGCGCCAGTTGGGCCGCGGCGTTCTCGTCGCTCGTCACCTTCAGGAAGACCGCCCAATCCTGCCCACTCGACACCACCGTGTAGTTGCCTTCGATCAGCGTGAGCACGTCCTTCTCGATGTCGATCTGCCACCGCTCCTTGAGCTCCTGCTTGAACGCCGCAATGCCTTCCTTTGCATCGGGCGAAACGCTCTCCAGCACCCCGACGATGTACCGATACAACTCGACGAAGTTAATGCCCGTCCCGCAGGAGAAGTCCGTCGCCTGCTTGGGAACGAATCGGTCAAACTTCGCGATCGGCGCCCCTCCCTTGAAAATGCGATAGATGGGCATGGACTCCGCGCCGGGCCTCAACGCGGCCACGTCATCCGTGAACACGCGATAGCCATCGGTCCACTCGACGGTGGCCGAATAGTCGATAATGGCCAAGTCCTCGATGATCTTGAGCACGGCCCGGACCGGCTCCATGCCGTCCGGCTCGCCTTTCACGCTGGGCTTGCTGGTCGAACTGGTCGGCGTCTGCTGCAGGGCGAGGCTCTTCACCATCGCGCCGATCTTCTCCATCATGCCCGAGAGATCGAAGAAGACCAGGGAATCCTCCGGTGGGGGCAGGGCCTTGAACGCCTCCTGGAAACGCCGGTTCTCCACCAGCCTCTTCTTGTCTCCTTTACCCTTCAGAAGCGCCACGGCGTCTTGCAGAATGCTCTTGTTGAACAGCGAGAAGATGACAAGATCGCCCTTGTACCCCACACCGATCATCTGTGGCATCGGCTCGGGACCGAACATCGTCATCTTCGTCCCGTCAATTGTCGTGTCGGTCAGGCTAAAAACCTTCTCGCCCGCCTGGGCTTCGACAACGTCGGCCAGCCCGGCCAGTAGCGCCTTCAAGTCGTTGTAGTTGGCCGCGGCGGCCTTCTTGCTCGTACGGCACAGGAAGACGCCCTCATAAGGCGAACCGAATTGCAGCGAGTCTGAGAAGCGCCCGGCGTAGATCATCTCCTGTCCGAACAATTCGCCCCATTCGATCTTCTCGAACAGCGTCTGCATCTTCTCACGGGCGGCTTCCACGTCTTCGAGCTTCTCGTCTGGGACGCGATCCGTAATCATCTCCCAGACGTCCTCCATGACGCCGCTATCGAGGAACGCCTGAGTCACGCCCTCCCAATACGTGTCCAGGAACTCCCGCTCCGGGTTTCCCTTTGCAGCCACGGCGATAAAAACGTCGTCCGGGATGGCCTTCGTCAACGGGAACTTCGTCGGAATCGCCTGAGCCTCGGCGGTTGTCGCGCTCAGGCCGCACACCAACATCGCAATCGTCAGAATCGATTGAACGGCAGTCTTCATCGGTTGTACTCCCACGCGATTGAGGCGCGAATGGCCTCCAAACGGCTTATGAACCCATGAACGGCTTGTCCCCGCACCGGCCCAGGCACAAGCACGCGCTCCAACTCCGCAATCGACTGTCGCTGGCGGCTGGCACGAACGGCCGGACCTGTCTTGGCCGAAGAGCCGAAGGCAGAAGCGCGATCTGAAGCCCGCCAGTTCGACATAACGGGACGCCGCCCCGGCCCTCACGCCGCCCACCTTCAACGAGGCGACAGGTCCATCAGGCAGGATGCCCAGCGCGCCGCAGGCCGCGCCATGATAGGGCAAACGCCCCCCATGAGCACGCCAAGCCGCGATCTGGCAATATTCTCGCCGCTCGCCCGTTTGGTCTCGTGGTGAGAGAAAACGAAGAGGTCAGACCCATAAACGGCTTTCGCGCCGGCAAGGGAGAAACACAATGCCTGGCCTACGACTCACCATCGGAACGTTGGCGCTGTTACTGCTCGGGGCCAACGCGCTTGGCGCCCTGGCGCCCGCCCCCCAACCGAAGCAGGATCGCCTCTTTGATCGATGCGACAAGAACGGCGACGGCGTGCTCGAGCGGGCGGAGTTCAAGACCGCGGTGCAGCACTGGCGAAAGAAGCTGGCGAACCTTCGCCGGGCCGCTCCCGGGCCGCGCGACGACCAGCCCGGCCCGCCGGCACAACGCGGGCAACGCGGCAAGCACGCTGACATGCGACCCGGCCCGGGCGCTCCGGCCGCGGACCCCACGGCGCGGTCAACACCCGCCCGCGCGGCGGCGCGGCCAGCGCCAGCGCCAGCGCGGCGCGCGCGGCGGGGGCGGAGCGGTACGAGAACTGGACCGACGTCTCGG